>JAJUHI010000355.1 GCA_029267955.1 Sporobacter termitidis
ATCGCCTCGGCCAGCGGCGGCGACGTGCGCAAGGCCATCAACAGCGTGGAGCTGCTCTTTTCGGCCTCCGAGCGGGCGGACGGCGTCATACGCATCACAAAGGAAGACACCGTCGCACTGTCCCAAAAAAGCGCCATGCGCTACGACCGCGAGGGCGATGAGCATTACGATATCCTCTCGGCGCTGCAGAAGTCCATCCGGGGGTCCGACCCGGACGCGGCGGTCCATTACCTTGGGCGGCTTCTGGAGGCGGGGGACCTGGTGTCCCCCTGCAGGCGGCTGTTGGTGATTGCCGCGGAGGACATCGGCCTGGCCCATCCGCAGGCCATCGCCATCGTCAAGGCCTGCGTGGACAGCGCCGAGCGGCTCGGTCTGCCGGAGGCGCAGATACCCCTGGCCGAGGCCGCCATCTTTCTGGCCACCGCGCCGAAATCAAATTCGGCCGTTTCCGCCATCGCCGCGGCGCGGGCGGATATCCGCAACGGGAAAAGCGGCGATATCCCCCGGGAGCTGCAGAACGTCCACGCCGACTCGGCGGGGATGGAGCGGGAGCAAAACTACAAATACCCCCACGACTACCCCGGCCACTGGGTCAAACAGCAGTACCTGCCGGACCCCATCAAAAACGCCAGATACTACGAGTACGGCGACAACAAGACCGAGCAGGCGGCCAAAAGGTACTGGGAGCTTATCAAGGGCGGGGGCGGACCGCCGGCGGGATGAGACGGCTTGAATCTATTACCGGGAGGCGCAGGTCATGGATGTGCGCGTGGGCGATGTACTGACGATGAAAAAAAAGCACCCCTGCGGGGCGCAGACATGGAAGGTGCTTCGCATCGGGGCGGACTTTAAGATGAAGTGCACCGGCTGCGGCCATGAAATCATGAGCCCGCGGCGCAATATCGAACGGCATATCAAAAAGATTGAACGACCGGAAGGGGAAGGGTAAGACCGGCGGGAATCCGGCCGCCATATGACAGCGTTACACCAGAATGTCGTCGATGATGTCCGCCACGTGGGGATAGAACACAAATGCGTGCTTGACCCCCAGCGCGGAGGCCACCTGCAGCTTTCTGCGGATGGAGGCGGCGTTGTCATACAGGACGATATGCGTGCCTTTGCGGTCCTGGTATGTAAAATAGTAGGCGCAGAGGTCCCGGGACAGGAAGGAGCGGGCGTGGTACTGGTCCATCAAAAGCCTCAGGTCGTTTTCACTGAGGGCTTTGCCCGTACCGTCGGCGGCCGGCAGCGTGAAATCCATGCGGACCCGCTCGATTTCCAGCGCCACGCGCTCGGCGCCGTACTGGTTCTGGGCGTCGGCGATATGGTCGTGCAGCGTGCCCCCGGACAGCGCCGACGACAGCAGGACAATGAGGCCGGCCCCGGCGTCCGCTAAAGACTGGGGGACGAAAACCTCCAGGCCGCGCTCCTGGGCCTCCTGCCCCAGATAGCCCGCCAGAGGGGCCAGCGACCTGGGAGAGGCGCCGCCGATATCCAGGACGATGCCCGTATAGGCGTTTTTTTCGCACTCATTGAGAATTTCTGACACAAGAACCGCCATGGGGCCGCCGCCCGTATAGCCGTCGGTATCCACAACCATCAGG
>JAJUHI010000356.1 GCA_029267955.1 Sporobacter termitidis
AGCGCCTCGGACAGGTACATGAGGCCGGCCAGGTATCCGGAGTATTCGTAGACGGTGATCTTGGACGTGATGCACGCGGCAATGCCGACGAAGTTGGCTTCCTCCTCGGCGGCGACGCCGCGCTGGTGCGCCATTTCGTGGGCGATGGTGGAGGGGACCAGACAGCCCGGGGCATCGGTGTTGATGTTTGTCTCACCCGTCAGGGCGATATAGACGCCCGTAAAGCCAATGGCGCTCATGAGTTTTGAGTAGATCATGGCCTTGGGCCGGTAGGCGGCGCCGCGCAGGGTCGGGTATTCTCTCTCCAAATTGACGTAAAGGCCTCTAGACAGGGTGAAGTAATAATCAGGCTCCTCATTGAAACGGCCGTCCGCGTCCCGCTGGACTTCGCCGGAGAGCCTGTTGGCCTGCTGGGCAAAGTATTCTGTCGTCTCGGTCAGCTGCTGGACGGAAACGCCCTCGGTGGCAAGTCCGCTTATTGATGAAAAGCTGGTGGCGTCGTAAACGCCGCCCCAGAGCCACGAATACGCCGCAAAGAGGTACAGCGCCACGGTGGCCATCACAAACAGGCGGCGGCCCAGACAGGCCAGCCGGTACGGCCCGCGGATCAGCCGGACAATCATGCCCAAAAGATAAAAGACGACCCACAGCACCAGAAGAGTTATGAGTATTTCAGCCAGGGAGAAAAACTGGAACGGGCCGAAGGCGGTCACCGCAGCAGCGCCGTTTCTGTACGGTGCGGTGATATGTACATTGACCCAGTCCATCAATTCTCTGTTGTCCCGGACGATGTAATACAGTACGATCAAACCGATTGGCAGCGCCGCTGCCAGGATGTGCGGCAGGATACGCCGCGTCGGGCTCATAATTTTCGCTCTTTTATATAGCTCTTGTGCCATACCGGGCCTCCTTTCTGTCTATAACCACAGTATATAGTGGCAGACCGGTTATGGCAAGTACAAAATCATGGTGCGGCAGGCAGGTAAGCGAAGACCGCCCGGTTTGAGCCGGGCGGTCTTTTTTCTCCGTATGCTTGAGTTGCGACGCCGGTGTCAGGCCGGCAGTTGACGGCCTGTGTGGTCGATGGTGTAATCGCCCTTCAGAATCAGCTCGGACACCGGAACGATTTTGTACCCGTTGGCGATCAGATACTCGATGATGGCCGGGAGCGCCTCCGGGGTGTGCTTTGCCGCATTGTGAAACAGCACGATGCTGCCGGGCTGGACGCGGCTGGTCACGCGCTTTGTAATCTCCGCGGCGGACAGGTCCTTCCAGTCGAGGCTGTCAACATCCCACTGAATGGTGTGCATGCCCATACCCCGGAGTGTTTTGACCACATGGTCGTCATACTCGCCGTAGGGCGGGCGGAAGAGGGTGGGCGTTTTGCCGGTGACGGCGGCAATCTTGTTGTTGCAGGCGGTGATGTTTTTGACGATCTGCTCCGAGGTGAGCCGGTTGAAGTGGGCGTGGTCGTCGGAGTGGTTCATCACCTCGTGGCCGGCGTCGGACAGGGCCTTGACCGACTCCGGGTATTTGTCCACCCAGGCGCCCACGACGAAAAAGGTCACCTTGATGTTGTACTTGCCGCAGATATC
>JAJUHI010000357.1 GCA_029267955.1 Sporobacter termitidis
GAGTGGAGGGTCACTTTTGAGATATCGTGCCCGTCGATGCGGATCTGGCCGCTCTTCAAATCATAAAAGCGGGAGAGCAGGTTGACGATCGTCGTTTTTCCCGCGCCGGTGGGGCCCACAAGGGCAACGCTCATCCCCGGCTGGACCGTAAAGCTGAGGTTCTCCAGCACGTTGGTGTCCGGCGTGTAGCCGAAGGTCACGTTGTCGAAGACGACCTCGCCCTTGATCTCCGGCAGCTCATAGGCGTCCGGCGCGTCCTCGATCAAAACCGGTTCGTCCATCGTCTCAAAGATGCGCTCCAGGTAGGCGATGGTGTTGAGGAACTCATTGTAAATCAGCGAGAGCCGGTTGATGGGCTGCCAGAACCGCCAGGAATAGCTGCCCATGGCGAAGATGACGCCGACGCTGACGGCGGGGTAGGACCATAAAACCCCCACGATGTACAGGAAGCTGAAAATGATCTGCGAGATGTTGTCAATGGCCGGCTGCACGGCGTTTGAGATGAGCGCCGCTTTAAAGTGGGCCTTGCGGGAGTCTTTTGCCAGCTTGTCAAAAATCTCGGCGTTCTTGCGTTCCCGGGTGAAAATCTGCGTGATGCGCATGCCGTTGATGCTCTCGGCGGCGTAGGCGTTGAGATTGGAGTTTTTATTGCTGACCCGCTGCCAGGCTTTGCGTTGGGCGGGCTTGATGGAGAACAGCACCAGAAACAGGATGGGCAGACCCGCCAGGACGACAAGGGAGAGCTTCACGCTGGTCATCAGCATGAACACAACAATGAAAATCAGGTTGACGATTTCCAGGATAAAATCGATCACGCCGTTGGAGAGCATGTTGGCAACGGAGTTGACGTATTGCACCACCCGCACCAGGATTTTACCGTGGGGCCTGTTGTCGTAATACACGAAGGGGAGCTTCTGCAGGTGGGTGAACAGGTCGCTGCGGATTTCATAGATGATATCCTGGCCCACCTCGGTGAGAATCCGCGCCCGCAGCCGCGCCAGAAAGATATTGGAGAGAATGGCCGCCGCCGCCAGGGCGGCCAGGATGACAAGCTGGGGGATATCCCTGTTTGGGACGGCCACGTCCAGGCCCCTTGACACCAGCTGCGGTATAAAAAGGGACAGGATGCTGGCCAGGGCGGAGGCCACAAAGGCCTTGATCATCTTTTTCAGGTGCTTGCGGATGTAGATGAAGCTGCGCTTTAAATGCTTGAGGGAAAAGGGGCTTTCCAGAATCTCGTCAATGTCGTATTTGTTTCTCTGCGGCGTCGCCATCAATAATGCACCCCCAATACGTTCAGGAGCTCCTCATCGCTGTCGGAAACGCCCGTCTGGATGCGCCATAGCTCGTAATAGCGCCCCCGCTGGGCCAGCAGCTCCTCGTGGGTGCCGCGCTCCACGATTTTGCCGTTTTCCAGCAGCAGGATGCAGTCGGCCCGGCGGACGGCGGAGATGCGCTGGGCGATAATGATCTTCGTGCAGGGGAAGTCCAGGTGTTCCAGTTGCTCCTGGATGTATTTCTCCGTCTCCATGTCCACGGCGGAGGTGGTGTCGTCCAGGATCAGGATGGATGGACGGATCGCCAGAGCCCGGGCC
>JAJUHI010000358.1 GCA_029267955.1 Sporobacter termitidis
CGCCGCGCTGCCCTGGATACCCAGCGCCGCCGCGTTCTGGGCGAAGTTGTACCGGGCGATATCGGACTGCGCCGCCGCCCTGTTCCGCTGCTCCTGATACATCGGTTCCAGCCCCGCCGCCGTTGCGTCAAGGGCTGAAAGGTTGGTTGCGTAGGTTTTCTTTAACTCGTTCAATTTCTGGTTGAGCGCCGCGTCCAGCTGGCGCATCATGGATTCTTTTTGAGCCTGAATCTGCTGCTGCATCAAGTCGGTGCTGTTCGGTACTTCGGCCGGTGTGGAGGGGATGCTTCCGGTTCTGTCCGAGCCGCTCACGCTGCCGCCCTGCATTGCTTCCCATTGTGAAAAAGGAATGCCGTTGATCGTCAAGGTTTCTCCGGGTTTCCCGGGGTTCGGGTTGATGTACTTGATGTCGTTCGGGTCGTCCACTAGCGGGTTAAACGGCACTCCGTTAAGCGTCAGGCCGGAGCCGGGGGCGGGCAGCGATGAAGCTGGAGTTGAAGTTGAGGTGGGTTTCGATGTCGATTTTGACGCGGGCGCGGAGGTCGGCGTCGTCGCTGATTGATTGTAATAAGGGGCCATATACACGTTGGCGGCGCTCGCTGTCTGCGGCGACGCTCCGGTTAATGTGCTGGCGGCGCGGCTGGTGTCTATCCCCATTGACGCCGCTGCCGACGGGTTCTTCTGCGCGTATTGCAGCGCCAGATATGCGTTGTATTTTTCCAGGGCTGTTGCCATGCTACCACTCCTTTTTGAGCACGAAAAAAGCACCCTGATTTTCCAGAGTGCTTTCCTTTATAAAGTCTCCTTCTTTAAAGAAGCTAACTGAGGATTGTTCTTATGCGGCCAGTTCTCGGCGGATATCGTTTATGGGTGTTATATAACTGTATATGCCATCATCACTGCCTCCGACGAGGACACCGACCAACTCACCATTGACATTAAAACACGCGCCACCGGAGCTTCCGCCAAATGTTAAAACATCAGATATAAAAACACGTATTCCCTTATATGTTGCTATGTCGATTACTTCACCGCTCGTCACGACGTTTTTCTCACCATTCGGCGAGCTTATCACATATACCATGTCTCCGAGTTTTACCTCATCGCTGTCGCCGATTTTAACAGGCTTGACGGTGGTGATCGAAGATTTCAATATAGCCGCGTCTTTCTCGGGGGCTGTGTCAACGAGCGTCAGCTGCTGTTCCCTGCCATCATCATAAAATGCCTTGTAAAGTGTTGCGCCCTCATCGACGGCATGATATACTGTCAGGATTTCATCATAGTCAATCAGCACGCCGGAGCCTTGCTCTGTATACCGCCCGTCTCTTCCGGTGTGCAGCATCACACAGCTATCTTTCAGCTTCTCTATATCCGGTACATCTTCCGACTGCGTGATCAGCACCCGTCTGTTTGCCTCGTCCCACTCGATGGGCACGCCCACCGCCTCAGCGACTGCCCGCAGCGGCAGCAGCGTCCGACCGTTGATGTTCACCGGCGGCACGTCGGCAAATGCCATCGGCTGGCCGTTGACCAGTATGGGGTATGTCACATCGGACACGATGTACTGCGCCGCCCCGGCTGTCCCGGCCAGCAGC
>JAJUHI010000359.1 GCA_029267955.1 Sporobacter termitidis
CCCAGCCCCGGCTGCACCCGCGCTGCGGCACCAGCTTTCTCTTTATCGTGATGATCGTCAGCATCCTTGTTTTTTCACTGGTCACCTGGTCCAACGTGTGGGTCCGCATGGCGCTGCGGCTGCTGCTCCTGCCCATTGTGGTGGGCTTGAGCTACGAGCATTTAAAGCTGGCCGGGCGCTATGATAACCTGTTTACCAGAATCATCTCCGCGCCCGGCAAAGGGCTGCAGCGCCTGACCACCCGGGAGCCGGACGACGGGATGCTGGAGGTTGCCCTGGAATCCTTAAAGCTTGTGCTGCCGGAAAAAGCCGGCGAGGACGCATGGTAAAGCCTGGCTTGTCCGCCGCGCTCGCGGAAAAGATACGACCGCTGACCCGCTCTGACCATGTCAGGAATAAAGCGATTTTGCACAATACCCCAATCCGGAGGAAATGGCCATTAAGACGTACAACGACATTTTTCTGGAAACGCGGCGGCGGCTGCGCGCCGGCGGCATTGAAGGTTATGACGCCGAGGCGCGGCTGATTGTTGTTGCCGCGTCCGGCAAATCAAGAGAGCACTTTATGCGGGACCGGCACCTGTACGTTCCCGAAGAATTTGAGCGCCTTGTTTCGGATATGACCGCCCGCCGTCTTGACGGAGAGCCCATCGCCTACATTCTCGGCGAATGGGAGTTTTACGGGCTGCCCGTCACCGTTTCCCCCGGCGTATTGATACCGCGGACGGATACGGAGGTCCTGGCGGAAAGGGTTATTGAGATTTGCAAGGAAAGCTCCGACGGCATGCGCGTGATGGACCTCTGCGCCGGCACGGGCTGTCTGGGGCTGGCCATCGCGGCCAACGTGCCGCTCTGCCGGGTTTTGCTGGCGGATATATCGCCGGAGGCGCTCCGGCTGTGCCGCGTCAACATCCAGCGCAACAACCTGGCCCGCCGCGTCACCTGCATGGAGCTGGACGCGCTGGCGGAGCCCCCGATGCTGCTGGGGCTGTTTGACATGATTGTCTGCAACCCGCCCTATATCCCCACCGGCGACATTCCGTCCCTGGACAGGACGGTCCGGGATTTTGAGCCGCATCAGGCGCTTGACGGCGGCCCGGACGGGCTGAATTTTTACAGGAGCGTCACCCGGCACTGGAAAACCACCTTGAAGGACGGCGGGCGCATCGCCTTTGAATGCGGCGCCGGACAGGCCGGCGACGTGGCCGAGATCATGCGCGAGCAAGGCTTCGGTGATATAACGGTGCATAAGGATACGCTGAATATTGACCGGGTTGTCATCGGTAAGCTTCAGGATTAGAGACAAAAGGCATGCGCGGCAGCATGCGTCAGGCGGCGGACCGATATCCCCGCGGTTCCCGCAACATTTTGCACCGCCGCCCCGCGGCGGAATGGAGGTTATTATGGCAGACAGAAAGAAGCCGGCAGACGCTCCGGGACCTGCCGACGACAAAAAGAAAGCCCTGGAGACGGCCATCGCACAGATTGAAAAAACCTACGGCAAGGGCGCCATCATGCGTTACGGCGAAAATCTCGCCGTCAATGTGGCGGCGATACCCACCGGTTCTTTGTCCCTGGACCTGGCGCTGGGTATC
>JAJUHI010000360.1 GCA_029267955.1 Sporobacter termitidis
CGGCTGGACGAGATACTGCGGCTCACCGAAAAGGCGGAAGCCCTGTCCCCGAAGACCGTGGCCGATTACCGGGCCAGGCTGGAGGCAAAAATGGCGGAGGTGCTGGCCGGCAGGGAGATCGACGAAACCCGCATTCTGATGGAGGCGGCGATTTTTGCCGACCGGGTGGCCATCAACGAGGAGACCGTGCGGCTGAAAAGCCATGTGGCCCAGCTGCGCGCCATGCTGAACGCCGGGGAACCCGTCGGGCGCAAGCTGGACTTTTTGATACAGGAGCTCAACAGGGAAGCCAACACCATCGGGTCCAAGGGGAATGACGCCGAAATGGCGCGAATTGTGGTGGACCTGAAGGCGGAAATCGAGAAAATCAGGGAACAAGCGCAAAATATCGAGTAGAGGGTGACAAAAACCTTATGAAACTGATCAATATCGGCTTCGGGAATATGGTTTCCGCCAGCCGCCTCATCGCCGTCGTCAGCCCCGAGTCGGCGCCCATCAAGCGCATCATTTCCGACGCCCGCGAGAAGGGCCAGCTGATCGACGCCACTTACGGCCGGCGCACCCGCGCCGTCATCATCACCGACTGCGGCTATATCATCCTGTCGGCAATCCAGCCGGAAACGGTCGCCGGGCGGCTGACCGTCAAGGGCGAGCAGGAGATACCGGAGGCATCCGACGATGAAGGATAAAAAGCCAGGCCGCCTTTTTATCATATCCGCGCCGTCCGGTACCGGCAAGAGCACCGTCATCCAGAAGCTCATGGAAACGCGGCCCAACCTGTACTTCTCCGTTTCCGCCACGACACGGCCCCCCAGGCCGGGCGAAAAGGACGGGCTGTCGTACCGTTTTATAAACCACGAGCAGTTTGAGGAGCTCATCCGTTCGGACGAGCTCTTGGAGCACGCCGAGTACGTCGGCAATTATTACGGCACGCCGAAGGCGCCGGTGCTTGAGCATATCGGCAGCGGCAACGACATTATCCTGGATATAGACGTCCAGGGCTGCAAGCAGGTCAAAAAGGCGATGCCGGAGGCAGTGACCATCTTCATCGTTCCGCCGAGCCTTGAAGAGCTGGAACGGCGGCTGCGTTCGCGGGGCACCGATTCCGAGGAGAAGATGCAAAAGCGCCTGGAACGGGCCATTACGGAGCTGGGTGAAAAGGATACCTACGACTACGTTGTCGTCAACGATTCTGTGGAGAAGGCCGCGCAGGAGATATTAGAGATCATGGCGCGCCAAGACTAACCGTATAAAGGAGAGGATTTACCATGTTATATCCGTCTTTGTCAGACCTTTTAAAGAATGTGAACAGCCGTTACATGCTTGTCAACATCATCGCGCAGCGGGCCAGGGAGATTGCCGCCAAGGCCGAGGAGACCGGCGAGCCGCTCCAGAAAAAACCGGTGTCCGCGGCTATCGAAGAAATCGCCTCCGGCGATATCCGGATCAACGCCAACAACCCCTGCTGAATACGGAAAGCAGTGTAAGACACGGTCGCTATTCAATAAGACTGTGTCTTACGGCATGTCAGAGCAGTCTGCATGCGCACCGCTCGGCCCGGAAAGGGGGGCGCGCCCCTGTCTGAAGA
>JAJUHI010000361.1 GCA_029267955.1 Sporobacter termitidis
AGCATGTTCGCCTGCTGACGGCAGCGCGGAATACCGCTCTAAATATCACATCGGAGTTTGGGATGATTGATTTTACTGGGGCGATTTTTGACCTGGACGGCACGCTTTTTGACTCCATGCCCGTCTGGGAAAACGTCGCCATAGACTACTTAAGAAGCCGCGGCATCGAGCCGGACGCATCGGTGCGCGAAGCGGTCCGCGCCATGAGCATCCAGCAGGCCTGCCGGCTCTTCTGCCGGGAGTACGGGCTGACCGCCACGGAGGCGGAGGTCATCGACGGCGTAAACGACCTGATTGCGGACTTCTATTTTCATAAAGTCACCCTCAAGCCGGGCGTCACGGCGGCGCTCCTGCATCTTAAAAGCCGGGGCGTGCGGATGTGTATCGCCACGGCCACGGACCGGCATCTGGTGACAGGCGGCCTTGAGCGCACCGGCATCGCGCCTTTCTTTGACGGGATCTTCACCTGCACGGAGGCCGGCGCCGGAAAGGACCGGCCGGATATTTTCCTTAAGGCGCTGGATTTTCTCGGAGCCGGCCTTGAGGACGCCATGGTTTTTGAAGACGCGCTGTACGCCGTCCGCACCGCCAAGGCGGCCGGTTTTCGCGTCACCGCCCTGTACGACCCGGCGGCAGATCATCAGCAGGCGGAGATTAAGCGCTTGGCCGACGCATATTATCTCTCCTTTACCGACTGGCTGGCCGCGAACGGGTAGCTAAGGGTAAAAACAGCGGACTGTCCGTGTTACCGGGCAGTCCGCTTCTTTTGTGATTTTTCATTAAATAAACAGGTTTACGTTGGACTCCTCCGCGTCGCCCAGATAGGTGCCGACGCCGGCGTAATCGATGCCGTCAATAAGCTCCTCTTTTTTGATCCCCATCACATCCATGCTCATGGTGCAGGCGATAATCCGCACGCCGTTGTCCATGGCCTTTTTAATGAGCGTCTCCAGGGAATCCACGTTTTTCTTTTTCATGATGCCCTTCATCATCCGGGTGCCCAGCCCCAGCATGTTCATCTTTGACAGCTTCAGCCGGGACGCGCCCCGGGGCATCATCGCGCCGAACATGCGCTCGATAAAGGTCTTGCTGACCTTTGTTTTATTGTCTTTACGGAGGACGTTGAGCCCCCAGAAGGTGAAGAACATGGTCACCTTCCGCCCCATGGCCGCCGCGCCGTTGGCGATGATGAAGGACGCCAGCACCTTGTCCAGATCGCCCGAGAATACAACGATGGTTTTTCCGTCGGGGGCATCCGCTCCGGCAGCGGACGGCGGCGCGCCGCCGCCCTTTTTGACAAGGGCCACGTACTCCCCGCCCTTTGCTTCCACGGAGAGCAGCGTATGGCCTGTCCGCCGCGCCCAGGCGCCGATGTCGCGGGCAAAGCCCGGGTCGGAGGCGGACACCGCCATCACCTGGCCGTCCTTTAATTCCTTCATGGCTTCAAAAACCTTCAGGATCGGCCCCGGGCACTGCAGGCCGCTGCAGTCCAGCCGCATGGCGGCCGCCGGCTGGGCCGCGGGCTGAGCCGCGGGCTCTAATCCGCTGTCGGAGACCGGCGCCGTCGCCATCCGGATCACGCCATG
>JAJUHI010000362.1 GCA_029267955.1 Sporobacter termitidis
ATCGTCGTTGTTGAATTGCGGTATCCCGCCCGAGCGCTTGCTGCAGGCGATGCCCAGCTCCCAGATGCGGTCGGGCGTATGCTTGTTGATGCGCAGCGCGAGGCTCGGCTCGGCAACGCGCAGCCGGTAGTAGGACAGCAGCAGCATCTCGGTGGCGCGATTGTAGTCCCCCGTCCCGTCGGCCTTCAGGCCGCCCAGGGTGATCAGGCTGCCCGCCGCGATGTTCTGCATGCCGCCCTGGAGGTCAAACATCGTTTTCCCGTTCTTGTGGGCCTCAATCAGCTGATCGTTTGTCGGCTTGGGGAACATGATGATCTGATTGCCGATTTGCAGCAGGAATGCGTCGCACAGCTCCTGCGCCTGCTCGTGCGTCAGCGCGCCGGTCTTGATGTCGTTTTCCAGCAGCGGCCCCAAGAAGCTGTCGATGAGCCCCGGTGAATCGGCCCAGTGGGTGCCGTCGGCCGTGATTAAGTTCTGGTAGAAGAGAATGGTCTGGAAGCCTTCCCACAGGTTTCTGGCCGGGTGCTCGATGATCCAGTCGCAGGAGTCGGCCATTTTCAAAAGCTCCGCGCGCCGTTCGGGCGTCGCCGCCGTTTCCGCCTTTTTGCGGCACCCCTCGGCGTAGCGCTTGCTCATCAAAATCATGCCGTCGCAGACCTTGATCAGCCCGCGGTAAAACAGCTCGCTGCGGACGTTGTCGGCGGTGGTGTGCCGGACGATTTCATTAAGCTTTTCCTGCGCCATTTGACGGACCGCGCCGAAGCCGACGGTGACGGCCCGCTCGTAGTTGGGGTTAAAGTGCCCGGGGTAGGTGCCATTCATATAATCGAGGAACGGGCCGGCCATCTCCAGCTCCTCGTCGGTCATGAGGCCGCGGGAGGTGGCGGCGATGCCGTGGTCCTTCCAGTATTCAGCCGCCTCCAGTATCCATTTGCGGTCCTCGTCGCTGACCCATACGCTGCCGGGCACCTGCCACGCCGCGCGGAAGCGCTCGTCGGTGTCGCCGAACTGGTCTCTAATCCAGCCGTAGCTGGTCTGCTCGATGTCAAAGTGCACCGTGCGGCAACGGGGACCGGCATCGCCGAGGAAAATATCGTCGTCGTCGATGTTGATCTCCCGTGTGGCGCACCAATGGTACAGAAACCCCGCCTTCTTCAGCACCGGATACTGCTTCTCATGGACCTTGAAGTAGTCCGTGAGAATGCGGTTGCGCTCGAAGTTTAGGCGCAGGTCCCTGTTGATGCGCTCCCGATTTGCTTTGAGCCCCTGAATACGCTCCGAGACAGGAATGTCAAACTTTGTCATAGTATGCTCCTTCTCGCGCTTCTAAGGCGCGTTTATTTACTAATGCGACTGGCATTAATGCAGCTGGCAGTTCAGCCCGTAGCTCCTGAACAGTTCAAGAATTTTGAGCATGAACGCATCCTCCGGAGGCTCCACGTTGGTCAGCTTGTAGCGCCAGCCCAGACGGTCATATTTCATGCGCCCCGTCTTATGATATGGCAGGAGCTGCACCAGCTTTACAGCGTCCCCCAGCGTCGCGCAAAACGCCGCCGTCGCCCGCAGGTTGCTC
>JAJUHI010000363.1 GCA_029267955.1 Sporobacter termitidis
GACGGAGAGTCGATGTCCCTTGACCTTACTCGGCGGGAAGATGCGTCCGAAGCGGATTTAACGCCTGTCCTGAACGTTGACGGCGCCGTCTACGCCGTGACGGATGAAACGGCCTATATCGGCATCGACGCGAAAACTGTCGTCGTGCTTGAGGATCAGGGCTATACGACGGCCGCGCTTAAAAGCGTTCAAAAGGGCGACTTTCTGGCCGTTGTCCTGCGGGACGACACGGCGGTTGTCATCCTCGACAGGGGGCCGGCTGAGGACTATTACGCCGAAACGGGGACGCAGCCCGTGGAAACGCCCGGCACGCCGGAGGATAACGGGGCGACGCCGTCCCCAAATGTACCCGATTCCGGGGAAGTGAAAGATTATATGGTCACCACCGACAGCCTGAAGGTCAGGAGCGGGCCCGGGACCTCCTATTCCGTTCTGGGGCTATTGGATACCGGGGCCCGGGTGACGGGCGTCGTGTCGGACGGCTGGCTCAAATTCACCTATGACGGCAGGACGGCCTATTGCAGCACGGATTATATCGCCGTGTCAACCCTGCCGAAGGGCGTGCCAGATTCCAGTGAGACAAAAACCTACACCACGACGGACAAGCTCACCGTCAGAAGCGGCCCGGGGACAAGCTATGCCGCGCTTGGGACGCTGGAGAAAGGCGCCTCGGTGACGGGCACCGTTTTGGGCGGTTGGCTGAAGTTTACCTATAACGACAAGCAGGCCTACTGCAGCGCCGCCTATCTGAAGGCGGAATAAAAAACCCTCATTCTTTGCGGACAATAAAAAGCCCTGAGGCACAACCTCAGGGCTTTTAAATTGTCGATAAAGCTTTTCGTCTGCCACATGGTGAAAACTCGGAAGGCTTTCCCGTATTTGCTAGGTTAATCTAAAATCTGCGGCGGGCTGAGGTCAGCCCGCCCTACGGAAGCCGCACCACGCAGGGGCGCCCCTCGTAATCCAAGGCTCCTTTTCAGGAACCTACGGTTCCATAGAATCGTGGTTCCTTGGGAGCATGGCGCGAAGCGCCTGAGGATTGTCTCCGGGCGCCTGTGGATTCCCGCCTTCGCGGGAATGACAGGAGAAAACGGGAATGACAAGAGCGGGTAGGGCGGGGTCAACGTCTCGCAATGCGAGCCGTGGCTCCCGCCATGTGCGCACGACAACCAACCTCGTAGGGGAGGCCCTGCGTGGCCTCCCGCCGCCGTATCCTTCGCATTCGGGCACGGGCTTCTACGAAAAAAGCCTCGCAGAGTTTGCCGCCGCAGCGGCAAAAAGATTCAAATTCGTCATTTCCGGCGACATGTGCGTCGGAAATGACACCTCTCATGCAGGGAGCGGCTTAAGCGACCTGCATGCAGTTCTTTATGTCCACAAAGCCAGAATGGCTTTGTGGACAGTTATAGCGCTGCCAGGGATTTGGCGTACTGCTCGCTTTTGAACTGGTTCATGTACAGCTCGTAATAGCGGCCCCGGCGCTGCATCAGCTGCTTGTGGCTGCCCTGCTCGACGATTTCCCCGTCGTCGATGACAAGGATTCTGTCGGCGTTTCGGACGGTGGAGAGC
>JAJUHI010000364.1 GCA_029267955.1 Sporobacter termitidis
CTCGGCTACCGCCACCGTCATCGCCACCAGCATCGCGCCCAGCCTGGGCGGCTTTCTGTCGCCGGTGGTCTACACGAACCTAACGACGGCGCTGTTCGGCAATTCCACCGTGGCGCGGTACGCCTTTGTGGGCGGCGTCGCACTGGTATTCGGCGCCGTGCTGCTGGTGCTGACCCTCGTCCGGGGCAAGCGCCAGGCCGCTGCAAACCTCGGTTAAGAGATAAAGATAACGCCCCCGTTAGTTGACGAGGTCAAAGAGGCTGCTGCAAAACGATTATTTCGGAACGGTTGATAACCGTTCCCTACGAAATCGTGTGGTATTTGTTGAAATTAAACCACAACATGTAGGGGCGATTACCAATCGCCCGCCGTTTTGCAACAGCCTCTTATGCAACAAATTCGCTAATCAGCAGGTTGTAACCGTCCCCGGCACAACGGAGGGCGGGGCCGGTTCAGAGGGCTTTTTCAGGGATTCTTTAAAGGCCGCCACGGCGCCGGCGTACTCCTCCGGCTTGTAGTAGGTCTTGCCATAGATGTAGCCGTAGGCCAGCGCGTCCTTCACCCGGGGCGACAGGGAGACGGCGAAGGGGATGTAATAGCCCGTTTTGGCGAACAGGTCAATCTTGGCCTCCGCCTCCCGGCGGATCTCCTCGTCGGTGGCGCCCGGCAGGTCAATGACGCCCTGGGCGTCCAGCGCGCCCATAAAGATGACGTTCCGGCCGAACCGGGAGACCCACCCCGCCATATCGTTGACCGGCTGGACGGGGTCGATGACGTCGACGCCCATGGCGACGATGTCGTCGACAATGCGGTCTATTTTGCCGCAGGAGTGCATATCGAAGAGAATGCCCAAGTCGTGGGCGGCGTCCACAACGCGCTTAACATGGGGCCGGATATGTTCGCGCCAGAGCCCGGGGTCAAAGAACAGGTCCTTCTGGTTGCCCCAGTCGTCCTGGAAGTGCACCATATCCACGTCGTAGTACTTTTTGAGGTACCCCAACTGCTCGATTTTGAAATCGCAGAGCCTGGAGAAGAAGGCGCCGCAGGCCTCCGGGTCGGTGACCACCGCGCACAGGGCGTTTTCAAAGCCCATCAGGTCGTGCAGGCGCTCAAAGGGGCCGGACACCATCATGGCGCAGAGGATTTTTGACATGTCCTTTTGGGGCACGTCGCGCTTTGCGCAGCACTCCCAGTCAATGGCCGAAAGATCAGGCCACCGGATCACCGATTCCCAGTCGCAGATATCCTCCAGCACCGGCTTCTGGCCGACGGTGGCCACCAGCATCATGGGCATGTCCGGGTCCTCCGACCAGTGGACGCCGAACCAGTCGTAACCGGTGCGGTGGCCGGCGGGGCGGTCGCCCAGGGCGCTGGGCAGCACCATGTGCAGCAGATCCGGCTGATACGGCACAAAGTCGGGGTCTTCCCGGCGGATCATTTTATAAAAGTTCTCCCGTTCGGTAATCATACAGGCCCTCCCGAAATAAATAGTCGCAAGCTCCCTATCATCATAATGGAGCGCGCCGCTGTTTGTCAAACCCTGTTTTCGCACCGCCTTCGCCA
>JAJUHI010000365.1 GCA_029267955.1 Sporobacter termitidis
AAGGCCATCAGCGTCCGGGACGGGCAGGCCTGCATCGAAGACGAGCTTTGCATCAAATGCGGCACCTGCGTCCGGGAATGCCCGCAGCACGCCAAAACGATCCGCTCCAGCCTGTACGCCGTCAAGGAGCTGCTGGCTTCCGGTCGGAAGGTCGCCGTCTCCGTGGCGCCGTCCTTTGCCGCCGTGTTTGACGGCGACCAGGCATACCGGCTGCCCGCGGCGCTGCGCCGCCTGGGCTTCGACTACGTCTCCGAAACGGCGGAGGGCGCCCTGCTCGTGACGGAGGAAACGCTCCGGCATACCGGCGAGGGCTCCATCTGCACCGCTTGCCCCGCCGTCGTCAATTTTATAGAAAAGTACCGGCCCGAGTACGTGGACCGGCTGATTCCCGTCTCCTCCCCCATGACCGCCCACGGCCGCCTGTTAAAAAAGCGTCTCGGCGCGGACTGGGCCGTTGTGTTCATCGGCCCGTGCGCGGCCAAAAAGCTGGAGGCGCAGCGGCCGGAAAACGCCGGCGCGGTGGACGCGGTTTTGACCTTCACGGAGCTTTTAAGCTGGCTGGAGGACGAGAAGATTAGCTTGTCAGACTGTGAAAGCGGCCGTTTTGACAGCTTCGGCGACCTGCACCGGGCGCGGCTGTTCCCATTGCAGGGCGGCCTGCTCAAGACGGGGGACGTGGTCTGCGACGGGACAAACGCCGATGTGGTCCATGTCAGCGGCGCCGCCGACGTGATGAACCTTCTGACAATCCCGCCGGATCAGTGGCGCTTTACCATCGTCGAGCCCCTGTTTTGCAGCGGCGGCTGCATCAACGGGCCCGGTATTGCCGTGGATAAGAACATTTTCCTCCGCAAGCAGGCGGTCATCGCCTATGCCGCCGGGGCCGGCAAGGGGGCCGTCCGCGATATCGACAGGACGGTGAACGCCAAGACGAACTACCGGCGGTGCCGGGTCAGCCTGATGACGGAGGACGTGGACGAGGACCGGATTTTGGAGGTGCTGGAGGCCCAGGGGAAACTGGACCCGGAAAACCAGCTCAACTGCGGCGCCTGCGGGTATGAGAGCTGCCGGGACAACGCCATCGCCGTTGCCAGGGGCATGGCGGAGCCCGAGATGTGCATCCCCTATATGCGGCGGCTCGCCCAGCAGCGCACCGACCGGATTATCGAAACGAGCCCCAACGGCGTCGTCATCCTGGACAGCGCCCTGAACATCATCCATATGAACCCGGCCTTCCAGCGCATGTTCATGTGCAAAAACAGCATCCTCGGCCGGCACATATCCTATCTGCTGGACGCCGCCGGCTACGAAAAGCTGGCCGCCGGCACAACGGACAGCTACGAGGCCATCAAAAGCCGGTACGGCATCAAATACCACGAGCAGCTGTACACGCTCCCGGCGGAAAAGCAGTTTGTGGGGCTGTATACGGACGTGACGAAAATCCGCTTCGACGAAAGCCAGATGGACCTCATCAAGAAGCAGACGGTGGAGCAGGCCAAGGAGCTGTTGGACCATCAGATCCGGTTTTCACAGGAGATGGCGCATTTTCTGGGCAAAAGCAC
>JAJUHI010000366.1 GCA_029267955.1 Sporobacter termitidis
CGGTTTCCGCCAGCTGATCAAGCGCTTCCTTTTCGTTCCGGAACGTCATGAAGCATCCGTCCTTCCTGTCGAAATATCCGCCTATTCTGATAATGGCAATTATATATCATGCTCTGCGGGAAGACAATAATTTCTTGCTTTTTGTTGAAAATCATCGTATTTTTATGCTATGATGAACGATAATCCGGGGCATCCGGATATTTTTTCGCACGACTAAGTGATTTGTGATATGGAATGGGGCTTATGAAAGATATCATATCGTTTTCCGTTCCCGGCAGCATGGCGATTTACGAATTGCCGGTCGGCAGCACCTTAATACGCTTTATGGCTTTCGACCTGGAATTCTTCGCCGAGCAGTGCGTCGAGCTCTATAAAAAAAGCCGGGGATCCGGCGGCGACGATACCCTTGCGAAAGCGTTGGCCTTGAAAGAGTATTTGCGCAATTGCCACCCATATTGCGCCGCCACGCTGAAAACTGAATTCGACAAGGTTGCCCTGGACTGCATCATTGACCATATCTGCCAGACGGAGAAGGTGGGTCTGGAGACCCTGTGGGTCCGGTACCTGACGTCAAAAGAGCCGTTTGAAAAAGCCGTTTTTGAACGCATTACGGATTACAAGTCGGGATTTGCCATCAACCAGTGGACGAATCTCATGCGCATGCGCGCCTATGCCCGTTCGAAAGCGGCTGTTATTTACGGGGATGATGTGACGGACATGGCCGCCCACCGGGCCAGGTCGCTCTACTACGACATGTCCTTCCGCGTTGCGGCGCAGAAGATGGGCTTTGGCAGCGACGATTTGCCCCAGATCCGGTATTACAGCCTGCCCCTGCTGCCGGAGGCCCCGCAGCTGCTCCGAAACGCCGCCCATACGCTGGAAGAGGCCATGAAGCCCCTGCTGTCGAAGCTGGAGATAATGGAGCCCATCAAAGGCCAGAATTGCGTGCGCGACCAGATGGCCGGCCTGGCGCTGGCGGCCATCCGGGACATCAAAAAGCCGGACGATTTTGAGCTCCGGCAGTTTATGCAGATGTACCGGCTGATGCCGGAGACGGTTTTTGAGCCCGTGGGCCTCAAAGCGATCATCGACCTGGAATTTGACCAGCTGATGGAGAGAGGGCTTTATTTAAAGCCTAACGGCGCGACCTATACCTGCGAGAAATATTCAAATAAAAAATCGGCGCCCGAGGAGGAGCTGCCTGTCCAGACGGTGCCGGACACCGGGGTGCCGGCATCGCCTGCGATGCTTGCATCGCATGTGATGCCTGTGCCGCCCGCAATGCCGTCGCCGCCCGCCGCCGTAAAAAAGAGGTCCCGCGGCCGTCCAAAGGGCTCGGTAAAAGCCAAAAAAGAAGGTCCGCCCCCCGCCGATGAGACGTCCGGAGCCGAGGACAGGGCGGAATTTACGGCGCTTCCGGATATGATACACCCGCTGCCGCCGCCGCCCGTCGCGCGTTCCCAGAAGCCCCGGGAGGAGACGGACGACGATACCGCCTTACGGAGCGGCACCGTTGACACCATCATCCGCATGGCGGAGGACCCTAACAGAGCCAGC
>JAJUHI010000367.1 GCA_029267955.1 Sporobacter termitidis
ATCCTCGTCCGGCTTGAAACCTCCCCCGAGGACATCGAGGGCATGGAGGCCGCCCAGGGCATCCTGACCGTCCGCGGCGGCATGACCTCCCACGCGGCTGTCGTCGCCCGCGGCATGGGCACCTGCTGCGTGGCCGGCTGCGGCGCCATTAAGATGGACGAAGCCAACAAGAAGTTTGAGCTGGGCGGCAAGGTCTACAAAGAGGGCGACTGGATCAGCCTGGACGGCTCCACCGGCAACATCTACGGCGAGGCCGTTAAGACCACCGACGCCTCCATCGGCGGCGAGTTCGGCAGAATCATGGCCTGGGCCGACAAATACAGAAAGCTCAATGTCCGCACCAATGCCGACACCCCGAGGGACGCCCGGCAGGCGCGCAAATTCGGCGCCGAGGGCATCGGCCTGTGCCGTACGGAGCACATGTTCTTCGACGCCGACCGTATCCCCGCCATCCGCGAGATGATCTGCGCCGACACGGTCGAACAGCGCGAGAAGGCTCTGGCCAAGCTGGAGCCCATGCAGCAGTCCGACTTCGAGGCCATTTACGAGGCCATGGAGGGCTACCCCGTCACCATCCGTTACCTGGACCCGCCCCTTCACGAGTTTGTCCCCACGGATGAAGACGACATCGCCCAGCTGGCGAAGGACATGGGCAAAACCGTTAACGAGATTAAGGCCATCATCAAGGATCTCCACGAGTTTAACCCCATGATGGGCCACCGCGGCTGCCGTCTGGCCATCACTTATCCCGAGATCGCCGTCATGCAGACGAGGGCCGTCATCAAGGCCGCCATCAATGTCAAGAAAAAGCATCCCGACTGGGAGATGGTCCCCGAGATCATGATCCCGCTGGTGGGCGAGGTGAAGGAGCTTCAGTTTGTTAAGAAGCTCGTGGTGGAGACCGCCGACGCCCTCATCAAAGAAGCCGGCATTGACCTCAAGTACAAGGTCGGCACCATGATCGAGATCCCCCGCGCCTGCGTCACCGCCGACGAGATCGCCAAGGAAGCCGACTTCTTCTCCTTCGGCACCAACGACCTGACGCAGATGACCTTCGGCTTCTCCCGTGACGACGCCGGCAAATTCCTGGAAGATTACTATTCCAAGAAGATTCTGGAGTCCGATCCCTTCGCAAAGCTTGACCAGACCGGCGTGGGCAAGCTGGTGGACATGGCCGTTAAGCTCGGCCGCGGCGCCAAGCCCGACCTGAAGATCGGCATCTGCGGCGAACACGGCGGCGACCCGTCCTCCGTGGAGTTCTGCCACCGTACCGGCCTCAACTACGTCTCCTGCTCGCCCTTCCGCGTTCCCATCGCCCGTCTCGCCGCCGCCCAGGCCGCGCTGAGGGAATCAAAGTAAAGCGCCGTAGGGCAGGGGCTTGCTCCTGCCGTATCTGAAAATCAGACAGGGTATTGCATCATAATGGTGCAATACCCTCAGCTTGTCGAAGAACCCGGCTATGCGTGAGCGTATGCCGGGTTTTCTGTGTTTTGTATCCTAATTATTAACGAAATGAAATGATAAAAGGAAGTCCTCCACTTCCAATTAGCCA
>JAJUHI010000368.1 GCA_029267955.1 Sporobacter termitidis
AGTCAACCCCGAGAGCATGATGCCGCCCAGAGGTTATTCTCAGCTTGTCTCTGTATCGGGGCCGCACAAAACAATCTACATCGGCGGGCAGAATGCCGTGGACAAGGACGGAAAGCTCGTCGGCAAAGGCGATTTGGCGGCGCAGACGGAACAGGCGTTGTCGAACATCGAAAAGGCCTTGGCCGCCGTCAACGGCACCTTTCAAAACGTGGTCAAGCTGACGATATATTTGGCGCAGGGGTGCAACCCCGCCGTCGGTTTTCAGGCTTTTCAGAAAAAGTTTGGCGCGCTGCCAAATCCGCCGGTCATTACGGTGGTCTTCGTCGCGGGCTTTGTTTCCCCGGACTTTCTTTTGGAGATAGACGCCGTGGCGGCAATAGAGGAATAAACAGCGGGCGGCGGTTTACAGCCTGCCATATGCCATAAACAGAGAGGAGTGCGTCATCTTGAGTAAAATAAAGATATTGGCCATCGTCGGTTCTCTGCGGAAAGAGTCCTATAACCGGCAGCTGGCTTTGGCGGCAAAAGAGATCGTCGGCGACCGGGCTGATTTTAAGCTCCTGGAGTATGATGATATCCCCTACATGAACGAGGACATCGAACACCCCGCGCCCGAAGCCGTCAAAAGAGTCCGTGAGGAGGTAAAGGCCGCCGACGGCATATGGTTCTTTACACCCGAATACAACCACTTTTTCCCGGGCGTTTTAAAGAACCTCATTGACTGGCTGTCCCGGCCGGTCAGCGACAAGGAGCCGCAGGTGCTTGCGGGGAAGCCCGCCGCCATCAGCGGGATTTCAACCGCCATGGCCGGCACAAGCCTATCCCAGGACCATCTTGTGACGCTCATCAGCTTTTTGAACATGGATGTGATGAATGTGCCGCGCCTCGTTATTCCGCACGCCAGGCAGCAGCTGGACATCGAGGGCAAACTGGCGCTGAAAGCGAGCCTGTCTTACCTGGAAAAGCAGGCCACTGCGTTTATCAGTTTTATCGAAAAACGCCTGCGGAATCAATGTGGTTAACTTAGGGATGAATCCCTCCGTCACGGCTTCGCCGTGAAAAAGGCCCCCTTGTTAAAGGGGGCTGTCAGGCGCAGCCTGACTGGGGGATTCAATCAGGTACCGCCAAAGATGAATCCCTCCACCGCCTTCGGCGGTCCCCCTCCCTTTGACAAGGGAGGCTTTGTTTGTCGCGTCTAAGCTCTCGCGCCGTAGGGCGCATAGCGCCTGTCGGCGTATTAGACCTAGGCGCGCCGCCCTCTTGTGGGGCCCGCTGACCCCAGCGGGCCGTTGGCAAAAAAAAGATTCCCGCCTTCGCGGGAATGACAGCGTGGGGGCAACGGTGAACGTTAACGCATTTAGCAGGTTTGTCAACAATCTGAAAAGAAGGGTGCGGCAATGTAATTGCCGCACCCCCGTTTTTTATGAACTTACGGACATTTGCTACTGACTGGATACGCCTTTCTGCTCCAGCGGGAGCATGATTTGCAGCGTAAAGACGCCGTCCCCGGCGCTGAAAATCGCCTGGCCGCCGTAGGCGTCGGTGATGGC
>JAJUHI010000369.1 GCA_029267955.1 Sporobacter termitidis
CCGGATATGATACACCCGCTGCCGCCGCCGCCCGTCGCGCGTTCCCAGAAGCCCCGGGAGGAGACGGACGACGATACCGCCTTACGGAGCGGCACCGTTGACACCATCATCCGCATGGCGGAGGACCCTAACAGAGCCAGCTTAAAAAAACGGACCATGCAGGAGATCAACAACCGCTGCAACCTGATCTGGACCAGCATGAACGTCCGCATGGGCTGGAGCATTTCGCCCGAGGAGGCTTCCGCCTGGTCCCGCTACCTGACAAAGCTTCGGTACGCTATCGGAATGGGAGAGCTGGAGCCGGAGGCTCTGGACAAATTCCTCGACGCCACGCTGGAGGTTTATAACATACTTCCGCAGGACACCTGATGCGTCACTTTCCGCCTTTCCGCCGCACCTAGCGGGATGCGAGAGAGCCTCGCAGAGTTTGCCGCCGCAGCGGCAAAAAGATTCAAATTTGTCATTTCCGGCGACATGTGCGTCGGAAATGACACTTATCATGCAGGGAGCGGCAGAGCGACCTGCATGCAGCTTTTTTGTCGGCAAAGCCCGAAGGGCTTTGTCGACAGTTTTGAACGCCCGGTATGATGACGGCATGCCGGGCGTTTTTGAATTTGACGACATAATCTCTGTTTAAGTGGAAATAATACCTTGGACACACCGGAAATCACCGGCATCGGCCGCTTCCGCATGATCCCGGGCCGAACGCCGATGAACCGGAAAGGGCTTAAATCAAGGAGGTTCACAAGTGAAAAAATCATTGGCAATGATTTTGGCGCTGCTGATGATCTTCTCGCTCTTCGCCTGCGGCAAGACAGACGGAACAGCATCGCCTTCCCCTACTACCACCGGCGGCACCGCGACCGCGCCCGCGGCAAACGAGAATATCGGCTACTACGACCCCAACTACGACTACAGCCAGCACAATTTTGATGTCGTCTACATGATGTCCAATACGGGCGTTCTGTACGACATGTTCGACAAGGCCTTCGGCGAATGGGCGAAAAAGGCCAACGTAAACTATTCGTCCTTCTCCGCCAACGGCGACAACGACCTGTTCCTAACCACCATCGAAACCTACGCTTCGCAGGGTGTTGACGGCTTCATCTTCGACGCGGACAATACCATCTATCCCGCCATCGTCGATGTGATGAATGATCTGGGCCTCCCCTGGATGTCCGCCATGGCCGAGCCGCTGGATTCAAACGGCGAGCGCGCCCACCCGGTTGTCGGTTTCAACAACCTGGACTTCGGCCATCAGATGGCCAACTACGTCATCGACTATCAGCGGAAGAACTGGCCGGACGCCAAGCCTGAGGAAATCGGCATGCTCTCCATGGACTTCTCCCTGTCCCCGCAGGTCCACGAGCGTACCGTCGGCGCTCAGGAAATCTGGCTGAAGGAAGGCTTCCTGGAGAACAACTTCGTCGTCGTTGACGGCGCCAGCTCCGGCGTGTTCAACGCGGAAGGCGGCTTCAACCTTGCCCAGCCGGCCTTTGCCTCC
>JAJUHI010000370.1 GCA_029267955.1 Sporobacter termitidis
CGTGGTGTTTTCCAGGGTAATCTCGTCGCCCTCAATCACATCGGCCTCCAATACGGGGTTTAGGATGCCCATGGAGAGGATGGTTTTGATAACGCCCAGCCCGTGGGGCGGGCCGACGGAAACCCTGATACTGCCGCCGCCGATCTCCCGGGCCCTGCTTTTTATGCCGTAGAGCCGGATGGTGATATCGTCGGCGTTTAAAAGGCTGTATATCTCAAACCCGCCGTCGGCCACAAAGGTCTCCGCGCTGCAGTCCTGGGCGATTTTAACCGTGCCCTCCACCTTGACGCTCTGGGCCGTGACGCCCTTGCCAATGTGGCCCGCGCCGGAGATTGTCAGCTCCTCGGCGTTGACGCTGCCGGCGATTCTGCCGGACCCGCCCACCTTGAACACCCTGGCCGTCAGGTCGCCCTCGATGGTGCCGGCGCCGTTCATGCGCCCTTCGTCCGTTTTCAGATTGCCGTCCACATAGCCGGAGCCGTTGAGTTGAAAGACCTCGCATTCCACATCGCCGCTTATTTTGCCCGAGCCGTTGATGACCACCCGGTCAAACAGACCGCCGCCCGAGCTGCCCGCGCCGTTCATGCGCAGTGTCCCCTTTGAATTGCTCTCCATATTAAATCCCCCAATATATAATCAGCTTTTTCATTCCGTATCCGCGCCGCTGCCTACAGCAGCTTGAGCTTCAGCTCTTCTATCACCCCGGACAGGGTGATTTTGCCGATGACTTTCGAGCCGCCGTCAACGATGACCTTGCCGGCGGGGCTCGTAACCAGGGCGGTAAACACGCCCAGCTTGCGCAGTAAAATCACCTGCGCGCCCTCTAGCCCCATCTCCGACGACGCCTGGCCGAGGATCTCCGTCAGCGTTTTCGCCTCCTCGCGGCTGATGTCGCCGTCGGCAATCAGCTTCCCGATCAGGTACAGCACCACCATGTCGTTATAACTCAGCGGCCCGCCGTCGCCGCCGCCCAACTCCGTGTAGAGGTCGAAAATTTCCGGCGACACCACGCCTCTGGCGGTGATTTCCTCCCGGGTAAAGGTCTGGCTGGTGAGAGTCGGCGTAAACACGTCTGCTAATTGGTCCAGCGAGACGTCTTCTTTCATGTCCTTGATGCGCTCGATGCGCGAGAGCACCTTCACCTTCGGGAAAAAGGTCTCCTGGCCCGTGAAGGTCGCTTTTCTGATAAACCATTCCTCCGGGATGAGGCCCTTGCGCTTCCAGCGGTACAGCTGGCCGTAGGAAATCCCGGTTGTTTCAAGCAGCTCTTTTTTTGAAATCAGTTCTTCGTCCATGGCAATACCTCCTTGCTCAACAGCGTAACATAACATTGTTACGCTGTCAATTGTTTTTTTGCGGCGCCTCCTTCGTATATTCCGTTCCGGCGGTCAAAAACTAATTCCTGATGTTTCCGTCGTGTCACCACAAGACAAACAAAGGAGGTCCGCTATGCCGGAAAACGACGAAAGATTTGACGCGCTGTCGGCCCGCACGGCATATCA
>JAJUHI010000371.1 GCA_029267955.1 Sporobacter termitidis
AGAATGCCTGGAAGGCCGGGCGCGATTTGCAGCTGGATGAGCTGATCTTGCAGACTCAATCGCCGCCGTTCGCCAAGCTGGGGGTCTTTGACGTGAACGCCTTCTTCCCCGAGAAAGAGCGCTTCGAGCTGGCGATGTTGCTCAACAACATCCTGGCGGCGCCGGCTTTCGGCGCCTGGATCGAAGGCCAGCCGCTGGACATCGCCAGCCTGCTTTTCACCCCGGACGGCAGGCCCCGCCACAGTGTGTTCTACATCGCTCATTTGACCGATGAGGAGCGTATGTTCTTTGTTACGCTGCTGTTTTCAGCGGTGGAAGCCTGGATGCGCGCCCAGAGCGGCACAACTTCGCTGCGCGCCCTGGTATATTTTGATGAGATCTTTGGCTACCTGCCGCCGATTGGCAACCCGCCGTCCAAGCCTCCGATGCTGCGCATGCTCAAGCAGGCGCGCGCTTTTGGAGTGGGACTGGTGCTGGTGACGCAAAACCCGGTGGACGTAGATTACAAAGGCCTGTCCAACACCGGCTCGTGGTTTATCGGCAAGCTGCAAACCGAGCGTGACAAGATGCGGCTGCTGGATGGGCTGGAAGGGGCGCTGGCGGGGGCGATGGACCGCAGCGCTTACGACCGGTTGATCTCGGGGTTGGGCAAGCGGGTCTTCCTGCTGCACAACGTGCACAACAAAGAGCCGCTGTTGTTCCAGACCCGCTGGGCGATGAACTATCTGGCCGGGCCGCTGACGCGCCAGCAGATCCCGGCGCTGAACGCGCTGGCCGGCGAGGAAACGGCCGCAGCCGAGAGTGGACCGGACGCGGCGGCAGCCGCCGGAGGTGCAAACCGTCCCCGGCCGCCGCGACCGGAAGCGCTCGCAGGAGCACAGCCAGTTGCGGCGCCCGCCCCGCACTCCCCAACCTCCGGCATCTCGCGGATGGCGGCATGGACAAAGGCTTCCACCGCCTCCGGCGACTGGTCGCCTACCTCAATAAGATCCACCTTCTTCGCAGTAACGGCGCCCTGATGGAGGCTCAGCCTCACAATATCTCCGTAATCCATGCCGGAGGCCGCGCGGAGCTCCTTGGGAATAAGGATGCGGCCCTTGCCGTCCACGATTTTGTAAACGGGTTTTGCTTTCATAGAAAATATCCTTCCTTTCTCATAACCTCCCGGACTGTGCCGAGGTTGATGCCAAGCTTGCCGAACAGCTCTCGGAGCTCGTACGGCAGGCTGTCCAGAACATCCGATTCCGTGATTACAATGGCGCCGGTTGTGCATAAGATCTCCAGGTCGCTGCCCACAGGGATCTCCGCAGCTTCCAGCAGACCGTTGGGCAGAGTCAGGTCGCCTTCCTCATCGCTATCCCGCCGGCCGGACAGCCGCGCCGAAACCTCCACGTCCTGGGGCGTGACGACAAGCTGCGGGCACAGATTTTCCGTTTCCTCCTGCACAACAGCGAGAGTGACGCGCACCTCGTCGCCGGGCTTCAGCCCCGCCGTGCCAAGCG
>JAJUHI010000372.1 GCA_029267955.1 Sporobacter termitidis
ATGGTCGTCGATGATGTTGGCAAAGTTGTAGGTGGGCAGATTGTCGCTCTTGATGAGCACCATATCGTCCAGGGTCTTGTTCTCCACGGTGATATCGCCGAAGATCAGATCGCTGTAGGTCGTGGTGCCTTCCCGGGGCGTCTTCATGCGGATGACGTGGCTCTCCCCGGCCAGGACGCGGCTTTTTGATTCCTCGTACGGGAGGTTCCGGCAGGGGTCCTCCTCCGCGGAGACGAGGCCGAGCTCCGAATGGTCCCGCTCGTCATGCTCCACGTGCCTGCAGAAGCAGTAATAGGCCGCGCCCTTTTCGCACAGCAATTCGGCGTAGGGCCGGTACAGCGGCTTCCGCTGGGTTTGGACATAGGGCCCCACAGGCCCGCCGATGTCCGGGCCCTCGTCGTAATGAAGCCCGACGCCCTTTAATGTCCGGATGATAATCTCCGTGGCGTCCTCCACGAGCCGGTTCTGGTCCGTATCCTCGATGCGGAGGATAAAAGTGCCGCCGTGTTTCTTCGCAATCAGGTAGGCATACAGCGCCGTGCGCAGCCCGCCCACATGCATGTAGCCCGTGGGGCTGGGGGCAAAGCGCGTGCGGACCTTGCCCTTGGGGATTCTGGCCTCGTTATCGGCAAACCATTGTTGATCGTGTGTCATATTGTGTCCGTTCCCGCCGGCGCGGGGTCTCCTTTCGATATTGTCGTTGCTTTTTGAGATGCCGGCAGTGCCACAGGCTGGGTCATTACTCGTCTTCCTCTTCGGCGCTGCCGGGCGGGCCCTCCGGCTCCGCAGGGCCGCCTGTGGGCGCGGTGCCGTGGATAAACTGCATCTCCGCCCATTGCTGGCGTGTGACGAGAATCTGCCGCGGCTTGGAGCCCTCGAAGGGGCCGACAATCTTCAGTTGCTCCATCTGGTCTATTATGCGCGCGGCGCGGGAGTAGCCCAGCTTCAACCGCCGCTGGAGCATGGAAACGGAGGCCTGGCCCGTCTCCAGGATGACGTCGACGGCCGCCGGCAGCAGCTCGTCGTAGTCGTCGCCGTTTTCCGCCGCATCCTTCTTGGAGTCGCCGGATTTGTCCTCGGCGGCCTTGTCGATTTCATGAATAACCTCTTCGGAGTAGTTGGCGTCGCCGCTCTGCTTGATGAATTCCACGACCTTCTCCCGCTCGGCGTCGGAAACCCAGGTGCCCTGAATGCGCATCGGCTTCGGCGCGCCGACGGGCGCGTACAGCATGTCGCCGTTGCCCACGAGCTTTTCGGCGCTGCCGCCGGCGTCCAGAATAATGCGGGACTCCAGGGCGGAGGACACCTTCAGGGCGATACGGGACGGAATGTTGGCCTTCATCAGGCCGGTGATCACGTCGGCCCTGGGGCTCTGGGTGGCCAGAATCAGGTGGATGCCGGAGGCCCGGCCCTTCTGGGCGATGCGGATGACGGATTCCTCCACCTCGTTTTTGGCCATCATCATCAGGTCCGCCAGCTCGTCGATAATGATGAC
>JAJUHI010000373.1 GCA_029267955.1 Sporobacter termitidis
GACCACGGTGTCCGCCTGCCGCGCCGCCTCCAGGGCCTGCGCCACCAGCCCGCTGTCCAATTCGTCGGACTTGTCGTCAAAGCCCCGGGCGTAAATCACGCCGGCGGGCGCGGCCTCCAGCGCCGACATAGTCTTGTAGGAGTTGACGTGGGAGCTGCCGCCGCCCTGATACCGCGGCTTTTCCGCGTACTGGCCGATGAAGGCGACCTTACCGCCCTCCTTCAGCGGCAGAATACCGTCGTTTTTCAGCAGCACGGCGGTCTCCCGCGCGATCTGCCGGGCCAGCTCAAAGTCGGCCTCCCGGTCATATGTCGCGCCGGGAATACGGTTGTCGTGGAACCGGTAGACGATGGTGAGGATGCGTTCAACGGCGGTATCCAGCACCGCTTCATCCAGCCGGCCGTTTTTGACGGCCTCGACAATCTCCTGATCGGTTTTGCCGCCGGACCAGGGCATCTCCAGGTCAAGGCCGGCCATCAGGTCCGGCACCCGGTCGTTGACGGCGCCCCAGTCGCTCATGACAAAGCCGTCAAACCCCCAGTCCTCCCGCAGGGCCCCGGTGAGAAATTCCCGGCTCTCGGCCAGGTATGTGCCGTTGACCTTGTTGTAAGAGCACATGACCGTCCAGGGCTTTGCCTTTTTGACGGGGATCTCAAAGGGCACCATGTACAGTTCGCGCAGGGTGCGCGCGTCAACCTCCGCCGAAACGGACATCCGCCGCGTCTCCTGGTTGTTGGCCAGATAATGCTTGAGGCTGACCCCCACATTGTGGCGCTGGACGCCCTTGACAAACGCGGCGGCCAGCTCGCCGGCCAGCAGCGGGTCCTCGGAGTAATACTCAAAGTTGCGGCCGCATAAGGGGCTGCGCTTGAGGTTAATCGCCGGGCCGAGGATAACGGCCACATTTTCCGCCTGGCACTCGTTGCCGATGGCCGAGCCGACGGTTTCTACAAGCTCCCGGTCAAAGGAGGCGGCCAGCGCGCAGGCGTTGGGGAAGCAGGTGGCCTTGATGCTGTCGTGGTCGCCGGCGTTTTCCTTGGTGTCGTCCTGTTTGCGCAGTCCGTGGGGGCCGTCGGAGAGCATGATGGCCGGTATCCCCAGCCGCGGCACCGCCTTGGTGCGCCAGTTGTCCGCGCCGGAGCACAGCCCGGCCTTCTCCTCCAGGGTCATCTGCGAAATGAGCGTTTTGATTCCGTCATGTGTCATGTGGTGCGCGCCTCCTTGATCGGATAATTTTACCATATTATAGCATACATCTTGCCGATGTGGATAACTGTGTTGAAATGTTATGTCTACATAGCGGCGTCATGCTCTAAGGGACCTTAGGTTCCTTTTCGCTCCGCTGTTAAGGTAGCCAGCTATGGAAGGTCAAGAGAGAAATCAGGATTCCATGGTACCTGGTCACGAAGAATTGCGAAGACAATGTAGCAGAGTTTTCTGGTGGCAGCACCGACAGCAGTCATGTGATCTTTACCCTCTTTACGCTTA
>JAJUHI010000374.1 GCA_029267955.1 Sporobacter termitidis
CCCCACACAAGATTCTTAATACGAAACGGAGAATAAACGTACATGGCAGAGAAAACAATGAGCGTCGACAGGCTGGAGCACATTGTCAGCGTGTTCGGTTCATTTGACGAAAACCTGCGCCTTATTGAGGACGAGCTGGGCGTGCGCATCACCGACCGCAACTCCGAGTTGATGCTCATGGGGGATGAGGAAAACGTCAGCCTTGCCGAGCGGGCGATTACGGGCCTCTTATCCCTGGCTGCCAAGGGCGAGAATATCGATTCCAGAAGCGTCCGGTATATCATCGGTCTTGTGCGGGAGGGCCACGACGACAAAATCGGGGAGCTTGCCCGGGATGTCATCTGCATTACGGCCAAGGGCAAGCCCATCAAGGCCAAGACCCTGGGGCAGAAGAGATATGTGGAAGCCATCAGTAAAAAGACGATAACCCTGGGCATCGGCCCCGCCGGCACGGGCAAGACGTATCTGGCCGTGGCCGCCGCCGTGGCGGCCTTCCGGGACAAGTCGGTCAACCGGATCATTCTGACGCGGCCGGCCGTGGAGGCGGGGGAGCGCCTGGGCTTTCTGCCCGGCGACATGCAGAGCAAGGTGGACCCGTACCTGCGCCCCCTGTATGACGCGCTGTTTGACATGCTGGGAGCCGAGACCTACCAGAAGTATTTAGAGCGGGGCAACATCGAGGTGGCGCCCTTAGCGTACATGCGCGGCCGGACCCTGGACGATTCCTTCATCATTCTCGACGAGGCGCAGAACACCTCCCGGGAGCAGATGAAGATGTTTTTAACGCGCCTGGGCTTCGGGTCAAAAATTGTCATTACCGGCGATATTACCCAGATCGACCTGCCCGCGGACAAGACCAGCGGGCTCAAGGAGGCCATGCGCGTTCTGGAGGGCGTGGAGGATATCGCCATCTGCCGCCTCACCGGGGCGGACGTGGTCCGGCACGTTCTTGTCCAGCGGATCATCAGCGCCTATGAGAGCTATGAGAAAGCCAAGCCCGAAACGGTCAAAAAACCACAGAAGGGCAGGAGAAGGGCCGTTGAAAAGGCATAAAATAGACGTACGCAGCGATTTGCCCGCCATCGGCAGATATCTGAATATCGCCCTGTTACGGCGGGCGGTAAAAGCGGCCCTGGCGGCCGAAAATGTGAGCCTGCCCTGCGAAATCAGCGTGCTGATCACAAACGACGAGGGCATCCGGGTTATCAACAACGAGTTTCGCGGTAAGGACGCGGCCACCGACGTCCTGTCCTTTCCCATGCAGGAACTGACGCCGGGCGCTTTTCGTCCGGACCTGTCCGGCCTCAATCTGGACACGGGGCGGCTGCCGCTGGGAGATATCGTCCTGTCCTTTGACCGCATCAAGGCCCAGGCCTTTGAGTTCGGGCAGACCCCCGACCGGGAAATGGCGTATCTGGTCATCCACTCGGTCCTGCACCTTCTGGGCTACGACCATATGGACGAGGGCCCGGAAAAG
>JAJUHI010000375.1 GCA_029267955.1 Sporobacter termitidis
GCGCGAGAATCTCCTTTGGCAGCAGCTTGCCGTAGGCGACGACGGCAATCAGGTCCGGCTTTAACGCCTCCAGCTGCCGCAGGGCTTCGCCGTCCCGCAGGGTAACGGGCTGATAGACCGGCGTGCCCCGGGACTGGGCCAGCGCCTTGACGGGGCTGGCCGCGAGCTTCAGCCCGCGGTTTTTCGGCTTGTCCGGCTGGGTGAATACCGCTATAACCTCCCGTCCGTCGCTGTACAAGCGCTCCAGCGACGCGGCGGCAAAGTCCGGCGTCCCCATGAACACGATTTTCATTGCCCTGTCGCCTTCCCGTCCTGTTTATCCCCGTCCGGCGACACTTCCTGCGCCTTTTCCTCCGCCTCCTGGCGGTGCATTTCCTCCAGCTGCTCCGGCGTTAAAATCTCATCGGTCAGGGAGGTGAACAAAATGCCGTTGAGATGGTCGGTCTCATGGCAAAAGGCCCGTGCCGTGAGCCCGGTTCCCCAGACCTCAAAGAAATTCCCGTACCGGTCCTGGGCCCGGACCTTGACGAGGTCGGGGCGCTTGACGATGCCGTAGACGCCCGGGACGCTCAGGCAGCCCTCCGGCCCCACCTGTTCGCCGGAGGCGGCGACGATTTCTGGATTGACCAGCTCAATCAGCTCATCCTCCTCCCCCTCGCCCTTTTCCGTGTCCAGGACGAGAACGACGCGGCGCAGCACGCCCACCTGGGGCGCGGCCAGGCCGACGCCGTCGGCGTTGAGCAGCGTTTCCCGCATATCGTCCAGAAGCTGATGGAGCCGCTCGTTAAACTCGGTGACGGGCCGGCTCTTCTTCCTCAGCGTGGGGTCTCCGTCTTTTAAAATATTGCGCAGTGCCATAAGCAAAATAACCCTTCCTAATAAGCTCCGTAGATTTAAAATTCGTATGGATCAGCGTCCGCGTAGGCGTGCAGACCCCGAAACTGTTTATCCTTCATCAGCAGCCGTATGACATGGGCCACGGTATCCCGCACGCGCCTTGAGGTGCGGCAGGTCAGTGTGATCCGGTAGCGGTACCGGTTGTTGACCTTCGCGACGCCCGCCGGCGCCGGCCCGAGGATTTTGATCGCATCCAGGTCCTCAAAATAGGCGCGCAGGGCGCTCTTTGCAAAAACGCAGCCCTTCAGTACCAGCGCCTCGTCCTGCCCGGAGACCGTCACGGTGATCAAATCGGATAGCGGCGGCGATTCCGTCAACCGTCTTAAAGTGATCTCCCGGTTGTAAAAGCCGTCGTAGTCCTGTTCGGCCGCCAGCCGGATGATCTGGCTCTGGGGCGTAAAGGTCTGGATGACGGCGCGCCCGGGCTTCTGTCCCCTGCCCGACCGGCCCACCACCTGGGTGATCAGGGAAAACGTCCGTTCATGGGCGCGGTAATCGCTGATATACAGCATCTGGTCGGCCGACAGGACGCCCACTAGCGTGACGTTCTCAAAGTCCAGCCCCTTGGCCAC
>JAJUHI010000376.1 GCA_029267955.1 Sporobacter termitidis
CGCCATGCCCGACAGCGTCTGGGCCATCCGGTCGGCGCCGGCGATCGTCTCGTCCAGAGCCTGCGCCACCGCCTCAAAGGCGGGCCGGACCTTATCAAAGGTCGCTTTGACCGTGGCGCCCCCCTGATAGTAGGCCATCAGGGCGTCCAGCAGGTCTTTTTTCTCGGGATTGTCGGCGTACAGGCCGCCCAGGGCCTCCTGGGGCAGCGTCTGCCCGGGTATCTGGCCGACGGCGTCGGCCAGCGCCTTGTAGGCCGGGCCGTAGGCCGAGCGCAGCTCCTGCAGTCCGGCGGACATGTCATTAAGGCCCGCCGCCAGCTGCTCCAGCGCCCCCGGCAGCTGCGTGAGCCCTGCGATATTCAGTTCGCCCGATGCTGCGCCCGCGTCGGGCGCGCCGCCCAGGGCCTCCGCCAGCGACGAGAGGGCCTCTTTGATCTGCGCCGAGCCGCCCAGCAGCCCGGCGGCATTCTGATTGAGCTGGCTCAGGCCGCCGGCAAAGAGGGCCGAGCCGTCATTAAGCTCCGCCGCGCCGTTTTTAAGGTCCAGGCAGCCGCTTTCCAGCTTTTTCACGCCGCTACTAAGCTCGCTGACGGCGTCAGTCAGCTGGGCCAGCTCCGATTTCATCTCGCTGGTGTCCGGCGCCTGGATGCTCAGGGACAGGGGCAGGGCCGAGAACTCGATGCCCGGCATGGCAAAGCCGACGGCGTCCGCTTCCACGGAAAATTCCGCAGGCTGACCCGGCAGGGCCATAAAGGTGATCACCTTGTCGCTGCCGGCGTTGGCCGCCATGCCGCCCGTGGACCGGATGTTCCGGCACAGGGCCGCGTCCAGGGTGACGGAAACCGTCAGCATATAGTTGTCAAAATACGACGGGTCCGACGCCGGGTTCGAGGACGCGGCAATGCGGATTTCCACATGACCGGTCCGGCCGGCCAGCGCTTCGGGCTCGACTTCAACGCCGTCCAGCAGATAGGCAACGTCGATGAGCCAGGGCAGCTCTTTATGGTTTAAAGCGCCCTGATAATAAAAGGTGCCGGCATCTGAGGTGATAAAGACCCGGCCGCCCGCAAGGGCCAGGGGCGACGTGTCCGTCAGGTTTGTTACCGACACGTAATCCCCGTAGTCGGTGACGGCCCCGCCGTCCACGGTCAGCAGATTGACCACATAGATCTCCTTCACCGCGCCGCCGGCGGTGAGGTTGGCGTACACAACCTCCTCACGCGAGCTGGCTGTCCGGCCTTCCGCGGCGCCTTCCGGCGGCGACGACGGCGCGGAGGCCGCGGACGCGGCCGAGAGGGCCAAGACGGCGCAGAGCAGCGCCGATGTTAATGCCTGAACGATTTTTTTCATAGCGTATCACTCCTGAAACCTGCCTGGTAGGTTGTTTTCTGAATCAGACCGTCAAAGACGGACAGCACCCCCGGGAGAAAGACCAGGGTCATCAGCATGCTCAG
>JAJUHI010000377.1 GCA_029267955.1 Sporobacter termitidis
AGGCGTACAGCGCGAAGAAGATGCCTTCGCCGAAGAGAATCTGCGCGCAGTAGACAGCGGACTTCCAGCAGCTGTCCTCGCCGGCATCCCAGTGGTTGATGAGGCCGGAGCCGCCGCAGGTGGTCACAACGGTGTTGGCGTCAATACCGGCCTGCTCGGCGGCACGGGCGGCGCCGTCGGCATAGTCGTCCATAAAGGCGCAGACGAGCCAGTACTTGATGTCGGGTCTGGAGGCAAAGGCCGGCTGGGCCAGGTTGAAGCCGCCTTCCGCGTTGAACACGCCGGAGGTGGCGCCGTCAACGACGAGGAAGTTGTTCTCCAGGAAGCCTTCCTTCAGCCAGATTTCCTGGGCGCCGACGGTACGCTCGTGGACCTGCGGGGACAGGGAGAAGTCCATGGAGAGCATGCCGATTTCCTCGGGCTTGGCATCCGGCCAGTTCTTCCGCTGATAGTCGATGACGTAGTTGGCCATCTGATGGCCGAAGTCCAGGTTGTTGAAGCCGACAACCGGGTGAGCGCGCTCGCCGTTCGAATCCAGCGGCTCGGCCATGGCGGACATCCAGGGGAGGCCCAGATCATTCATCACATCGACGATGGCGGGATAGATGGTATTGTCCGCGTCGAAGATGAAGCCGTCAACACCCTGCGAAGCGTAGGTTTCGATGGTGGTCAGGAACAGGTCGTTGTCGCCGTTGGCGGAGAAGGACGAGTATTCCACGTTGGCCTTCTTCGCCCATTCCGCGAAGGCTTTGTCGAACATGTCGTACAGAACGCCCGTGTTGGACATCATGTAGACGACGCTGTATCTCTCTTGGCTGAAGTAATCGAAGTTGGGATTATAATAACCGGGTTCCCAGCCCTCGGGAGCGTCCGGTGTATCCCCTGTTTCAGAAGATTCTCCGCCGGTCGTCGGCGCGCTGGGCGACGTCGTCGCGTCTCCGCCCGACTTGTTGCAGGCAAAGAGCGAGAAGGCCATCAGCAGCGCCAGAATAAGTGCCAATGCTTTTTTCATGAATTAACCTCCTTTTAAATTAACCCTTCAGGTTGCCGTGGCCCTTCAGGGTTATTCACCGTTACATTACAAAAATACCGGAACCCGACAGTCGTACCGACACAGGCGCGGCTGCCTTCAAGATTCCTTAATATTTTTGTAACAACCTAATTATAATTTTTATTAACTTAACATTAAATGCTCATAATGAAGAAATCTGCCTTGCCATATGCTACATTTTGTAGCGTCCAGCTTGGGTATAATTGTCATTTTTGTCAGGGTCAACAATGCGGACGCGCTGTGCCGACAGGGCCGGCCGCGGCAAAAAAGAACCTGCGGATAAAGGCGCGGTTCAATAGGGAAACTTACTGAACCATACTCCAAACCGATACGGAAAAAGATACGGAAAATGCAATAAGAGAGAGGCATTATCACGATGATAATGTCTCTTTCTTCATAT
>JAJUHI010000378.1 GCA_029267955.1 Sporobacter termitidis
CAGCAGGTAAATGCCCGACGCATAAAAGGAGCGCGTTTCTCTGCCGGATATGGTGTCCGCCGGCTTAAAGCGGGCGGTGAAGGCGATGGTGTTGCCGGGCTGGAGCGCCGGGGCCTGTCCGTAGATATAGAGCAGCGTTTTGACGGGCCGCCCGCCGCCGGTTGAGACGCGCACCTCGACCCTGGCGCCGTAATCCGTCGCCACGGGATTCCCCGTCACCACGGCTTGGACAGCGCTTTCAGTGCCGTACAGCGACTCCCCGGGGGACACCGCGAGCCGGCGGTACGCCGCCGTCCACAACAACCCGGCGGCCACAGCCGGCAGGAGAAGGAGGATGCGCGCCCGGAGGGGCGCTTTAAGAAACAGGCCGGCCAGCGACAGCGCCGCCAGAGCGGCCGCGCACCAGTAAACCCACGCGCCGGCAGGCAGGTATTGCGCCAGTAATACGGCTGCTGAGAAGGAAAACGCCGCCGTCGCCAGCCGTCGCATTCACGTGCCTCCTTCAAACGGTGTCCGGTATTAAGTGCATGTTATCACCGGCGGGGCCGGAAGTAAAGAATGCCAACGTCGTACTTGACAAAATCGCCGTTGTCTGCTATAGTCGCTTTAACACTTTAAAGACCAAACGATTTAAAGGAACGGTTTGAAAGCCGAAATAAAAACAGCACGGGAGTTGTAAAAATGCCGATTACGGAGATTCTGGAAAAAAACTGCGCGGCGTATGGCAACGACGTGTGCCTGGTGGAGATTAATCCCGAGCGGCACGCCAAGAGGCATACCTGGAAGGAGTATGAGCTCATTGAGCCGTCCCACGCGCCGTACTACCGCCGGGAGATCACCTGGAACATTTTCAACGAGAAGGCCAACCGGCTGGCAAATAACCTCCTTGGCGCCGGCATTAAAAAGGGGAACAAGGTTGCCATCCTGATGATGAACGGTCTGGAGTGGCTGCCCATCTACTTCGGCATCCTGAAGACGGGCGCGCTGGCCGTGCCCCTCAATTTCCGGTATACGGCGGAGGAAATCAAGTATTGCCTGGAGCTGGCGGAGGTCGACGTTCTCATCTTCGGGCCGGAATTTATCGGGCGCATTGAGGAGATTGCCAACGAGATCGGCAACAACCGGCTGCTCCTGTATACGGGCGGCGGCGAGTGCCCGCCCTTTGCCGAGGACTACGGCCTTTTGACCGCCGACTGCTCCAGCGCGTCGCCGGACATTAAGCTGACCGACGATGATTTTGCCGCCATTTATTTCTCCTCCGGCACCACCGGCTTCCCAAAGGCGATTTTACATAAGCACCGGAGCTTGATGCACGCCTGCTACACGGAGCAGGCCCACCACGGGCAGACGAAGGACGATATTTTCCTGTGCATCCCGCCCCTGTACCACACGGGCGCGAAAATGCACTGGTTCGGCAGCTTCCTGGTGGGCGGCAAGGGCGTCCTGC
>JAJUHI010000379.1 GCA_029267955.1 Sporobacter termitidis
GGCCAGCTTGGAAGGCTGGAATTCTACCACTGAACTACACCCGCGTATTCCATCGGCGCAATCTGTCACAATCCACATGCGGCCGCTTAGCAATACCGGCTGCATCCGGTCAAAAATGACGGCTTAAAAATAATAGCATCCACCTACGAAATTGTCAACATCTTTTTATCGCAATAAGCGCAGCTATCAGGCTCATTTTCCTTTGATAATACTGGTAAATACGTCTCCGTCCCGGTAACGCAGGAGGGGTTGACGCACCGGTAACCGGCCGCCGGCGTACAGGGGGCAACCGGGACGCGCGGGGCGTGGGTCATCTTCAACAGCAGCGCCATACGGATGAACATGCCGTACCGGGCCTGGTCAAAGTAGACCGCCCGCGGGTCGTCGTCCACATCCCGGGAGATCTCGTCAAGCCGCGGCAGCGGGTGCATGACAAGGCAGTCCTTACGGGCCGCCTGGAGCTTGCGGCGGTTGAGCACGTAAACGTTTTTCAGCCGCTCATATGCCGCCGGGTCTTTAAAGCGTTCCCGCTGGATGCGCGTCATATACAAGATATCCAACTGGGGCAGCGTTGATTCAAGGCTTGTGACCTCGATGTATTTTTGATTCTGCTTTTTAAGGTAGGCCAGCATATAGTCCGGGATGGCCAGCTCCCGCGGGGAGATGAGGTAGTAATTCACATTCGGGAACATGGCCAGAGCGGTGACCAGGGAATGCACCGTCCGGCCGTTGAGCAGGTCGCCGCAGATGCCGATGTTCATGTCGCCGATGCCGCCGCGCCGCATGGAGATCGTGGTGAGGTCGGCCAGCGTCTGGGTGGGATGAAAATGACCGCCGTCGCCGGCGTTGATGATCGGAACCTCGGAGTACAGGGACGCAGCCTTGGCCGCCCCCTCATGGGGACTCCGGATGACAATCGTGTCGGCATAGGAGCTCATCATGCGCACCGTGTCGGCCAGCGTCTCGCCCTTGGCCGTCGAGGTGCCGCCGGGCTCCGAAAAGCCGAACACGCTGCCCCCCAACCGCATCATTGCCGCCTGAAAGGAGAAATTCGTCCGGGTGCTGGGCTCAAAGAAAAGCGACGCCAAAACCCGCCCGCTGCAGGACAGGCTGTAATCACCGGGCCTTGCGATGATGTCGCGGCAGAGCGCGTAAAGCTCGTTCCACCAGTCAAGGGTCACATCCTCAATGCTGATCAGATGCCGGATCGGCAAGCAAACCAACTCCTTTAGGCTATTCTCGTAATAATATCACGGCAATGCCGCCATGACAAGCGCCAATTTTCACCGCCACAGGCCATATTGTGTAGGACTACAATACATATTGGACAGTAATGAAAAAAATAGGAGCAAGGATAAGGCACATCGGTTAGAATTGGTTTACCACAACTAATTACACCGAAAGGAAGTGCCTATCCTTGCATGAACAAGATAACACAGGAC
>JAJUHI010000380.1 GCA_029267955.1 Sporobacter termitidis
ATTTCCACTACGCCCCGGTCCATTTTCCCTCGTGTCAGCATTGTTCATCACCATTTACATTTTACCGCATATACGCGAAAAAGCCCAGCTTTTGCTGGACTTTTTCGACAAGCTGAAATCCCCTCGGATGAGGGGATTTTTTGGTTGCAGAGGCTCGTACCCATCCTGTCATTCCCGCGAAGGCGGGAATCCAGGGGTGCCGCAATGACAATCCTCAGTCTGCCTTCAAAGGGCTTTGCAGAGCAAAGCCCTTGGACAGCTCCTTTGCCAAAGGAGCCAAAGGAGAGTTTCATAGCTTTATTTCAGCTCGTCTAAAATCGCCTTTGTCATGGCGCTGCAAGAGAGGGCCTTTTCGCCCGGCAGGGCGATGTCGGCGGTGCGCAGGCCTTTGGCCAGGACGCGGGAGACGGCGTCTTCCACAAACTGCGCCGCCTCCGGCTGCATGAGGGAGAGCCGGAGCATCATGGCCGCCGACAGGATGGTGGCGATGGGATTGGCCTTGTCCTGGCCGGCGATATCCGGCGCCGAGCCGTGGATGGGCTCGTACAGGCCGCGCTTTGTCTCGCCCAGGGAGGCCGACGGCAGAAGGCCGATGGAGCCGGTGATCTGGGACGCTTCGTCCGAGAGGATATCGCCGAACATGTTGGAGGTGACCACCACGTCAAACTGCTTCGGGTTTTTCACCAGCTGCATGGCGGCGTTATCCACCAGCATGTCGGTAAGGGTCACGTCGGGGTATTTCTCAGCCAGCCTGTGCATCACCTCGCGCCACAGGCGGGAGCTTTCCAGCACGTTGGCCTTGTCGATGCTGATGAGCTTTTTGCTCCGGGTTCTGGCCAGCTCGAAGGCCGTCACGCCGATGCGCTCGATTTCCATCTCGCTGTAGCATTCGGTGTCATAGGCCTCGGGGCCGTATTTGCCTTCCCGGCGGCCGCTCTCGCCGAAATACATGCCGCCGGTCAGTTCCCGGACGATGATCATGTCAAAGCCGGCGTCGGCCACCTCTTTTTTCAGCGGGCAGGCGTCCTTCAATTCCGGCAGGAGCCGCGCCGGGCGCAGGTTGGCGTACAGGCCCAGCTCCTTGCGGATGCCCAGAAGGGCCTTTTCCGGGCGCAAATGGCCGGGCAGGACATCCCACTTGGGGCCGCCCACGGCGCCCAACAGGACGCTGTTGGCCTCCAGACACGTCTTGACGGTCTCCTGGGGCAGGGGCGTGCCGGTGTGGTCGATGGCGTTGCCGCCGGCCCGGACCTTTTTAAACACAAAGTCGAACTTGAACTTTTTGCCGACGGCGGTTAACACCTCGAGGGCGGAATTGACAATTTCCGGCCCGATGCCGTCGCCCTCAATCACGGCGATATTGTAATTCATCGGCACGCGCCTCCCTTGATGGAGTTCAAAAGTCCGCCGGCGGCGATGATCTTCTGCAGGAAGGGCGGGA
>JAJUHI010000381.1 GCA_029267955.1 Sporobacter termitidis
CGGATACCGGTGATAACCACCGAATCGGGCAGGCTGGCAATATTAAACGTGCTGGTGCCGGAGCTGACGGTGGCCGTCATCTCGGCGGCGCCGGGGTTGTTGTAATATAAGGTAACCGACGCCACGGTAACGCCGACGTCACCGCCTCCGCCGCCTCCGCCGCCTCCGCCACCGGTGGTATCGTCAATAATGGTGACGGTGCCGCCGGACGCGGTGTAGGTATTGCCGCCGATGGTGACGACAACGCCGTCCGGCGCATTGATCGTCCCCGGCTTCTTCTCAAACACGGAGCCAGAGGCGCCCAGCCCCAGGGTCGCCGTTTCAACCGTGCCCTCGCCCTTGATATTGGCGGTCACATTCAGCTGCAGGTTCTCAACAACCGTGTCCTTCGGCAGGGTTACGGTCACCCCGGCGTTGACGGTGACGCTTTTGAACGTACCTTCCAGGACGATGTCATCCCTGCCGTCCTCAATGACCACGAAGGGTACCTCCGTGCCGTCCTCGGTGAAAACCCGGATCTTGCCGTCGACCTTGCTGATAATGATCGACCCCGAGACGGCGGAGCCGCCTAAAATCTTAATGGAATTGACGCCGCCGCCCAGAACAACGACATCGCCGGTGACCTTGACGTTGTCCAGCGTCAAGTCGCCCTCCGCCACACCGGGAGCCACGACAAGCGACCCGCTGATGGTCACGTCCTTAAACGTGACGCCGGGGACGTTGACAACCACCATGCCGGCCTTCTCCAACTGCGTGTAGGTGCCGGCCTTGACGATAAAGTTGGCGATGATATTGTCCAAAAGCTTTACAATCTCCACGCGGGTTATCGTGGCGGCGGGATACAGCTTGCCGCCGTCGCGCCCCTGAATGAAATTCTTCGATTCCAGGGCGGCCACGGCGTCCCTGGCAAAGCCCGCCACATCGCCGGCATCCGCTGCTTTAAGGGCATAGCCCGCCGGCGCTTTCAGCTTGAAGGCGCGCGCAATCATGACAAAGGCTTCCTGCCGGCTGATATTCTGCTCCGGCTTCACCGTCCCGTCGGTGTAGCCGGTGATGACCCCGGCGAAGTTGGCCTTCAGCATGGCGTCGGTATAAAACGCCTCGGGCAAATCCACAAACTTGTTTGCCGCCGCTGTCTGATAATCCAGGATGCGGTCCAGGATGACGGCAAATTCGCCGCGGGTTATGGGGTCGTCGGGCCGGAACTTACCCGCATAGCCCGTGATGACACCCTCCGCGCTCCACCTGTTGATGGACGCTTCAGCCCAGTGCCCCGGGACATCCGCATAATCTGATCCTGCCGCAGCCGCGACAGGCGCCGCGCCGGCCAAAACGGCCAGAACAAGCATAACAGACAGTATCTTTCTCATTTTGTTATTCTCCCTTCGTCATATGAAAGTTCGTACTTACATCGTCAATAA
>JAJUHI010000382.1 GCA_029267955.1 Sporobacter termitidis
AATCTGCCCGACGTAATTGAGCGGCAGACGGAAATTCTGCGGCGCAATCGACAGCACGGTGCGCCGGCGTATGCGCAGAAACGTGATTATATAGAAGATCATGGCCGCGACGTTTGACAGCATCGTGGCGATTGCCGCGCCTTTCACGCCCATATTGAGCGGAAAGATGAAAATCGGGTCGAGGATAATGTTTAAAATGCCCCCGGCCGCAATACCGATGCTGGACTCTTTGGCGTAACCCACGCTGCGCAGGAAATGCCCCATGAGCATGCCGAAGACGACCGGTATGCCGCCGACGATGATGACCCAGTACACATAGTCACGGGCATAGCCGATCGTGTTTTCGCTGGCGCCCAGGAGCACCAGCAGCGGGTCCATAAAGACAAACACAAGCAGTATGTAGACCGCGGACAGGAGGATGCCCGACCAGAAGGAAAACGAACAGACGCGCTTGGCGTATTCCGGCTGCTTTGCCCCCAGCATCCGCGAGATAAGGCTGCCGCCGCCGATGCCGAACAGGTTGCCGATGGCGTTGAGTATAAAAAATAGCACGAACGACAGCGAGACCGCCGCGACCATATAAGGATTGCCCGTCTGTCCGATGTAAAGCGTATCGGCCAGGTTATAGATCGTTGTGACCAGCTGGCTGAGGATTGTGGGTACGGCAAGGCTCGCCACGGCTTTCGGCACGGGCATTGATTCAAATATTTGCTGTTTTTTATCCATTGGCAGATTCTCTTTTACTTAGAAATTCAGGCGGCATCAGACTCAGGGCAAACGCGAAAGCCTCCCGGTATGCCGTCGTCCAATACCGAAAGGCCTTACTTGCACATGCCATTTTAGCCTTATTCGCGTAAGCCATCTGTGTAAAGTATAGCACTTTTGGGGCAAACAAATCAAGCGCCGGCCCCTCGGATTTGTAAGATTGAACAGTACAGCGGCGGCCATCATGCGGGCAATGTTATAATATGTTGGCTTCTTTTCCATTTGGATGGTAAAATAGGGTTGAGTCAGGTGCGCAAGAGGAGGATGTTTTATGGACCATCGGAGCTGCCGGCTACGCCGCCTTTTGACGGCGGGGTTGGCCGCGGTGCTGCTCGGCGCGCCGGCGTCGTGTACGCGGGAGCCTGCCGCCGTTCAACCCGGCGATGCCACACCGAGTATTTCGCCTGCCGTTTCGGCGGACGGGGCGGCCGCCGGGGAAGACCCCGTTCTGATCTCTCTGGCCGGCCTGGCGCCGTACCGGGCGCCGGAGGTCCATATAGAGACGGCCGAGCCCGAGGATAAGAAGGAAACGATCGCGTCGCTTGCATCAGGGGAGACCGAGGTCTATTTTTACCGGGCGCAAAATAATGATATATATGGCGCGTATACGGACAAAGACGGGAAGATTTGCCGCTTTATACAGGCCTATG
>JAJUHI010000383.1 GCA_029267955.1 Sporobacter termitidis
ATGTCCTGTGTTATCTTGTTCATGCAAGGATAGGCACTTCCTTTCGGTGTAATTAGTTGTGGTAAACCAATTCTAACCGATGTGCCTTATCCTTGCTCCTATTTTTTTCATTACTGTCCAATATGTATTGTAGTCCTACACTAAGCAATAATTAAAAATGCATGAACCGTCTTGATACGCCGCCGGATATATGATACGTTATTTCAGCCTGTTACCGTAAATTACCGGTTTTCGGGCGTGATTTTGACTATTGGGGAGGCTTTATGACAACGGACAACAAGCCCTGGAAGAAAAATGTCGCCTTTTACCTGGCCAGCCAGATCGTCTCCCTGTTTGGCTCGATGATCGTGCAGAGCGTCATGGCGTGGTATATCACGCTGGAAACCCAGTCCGGCCTGATGATGACCATCGCCATTATCTGCGGCTTATTGCCAACCTTTATTATTTCACCCTTCGCCGGCGTCTGGGCGGACCGGCTTGACCGCAAAAAGCTGATCATCTACGCCGACGCACTGGTGGCGGTCTCGACCCTGGGGCTGGCCGCGGCGTTCCTGCTGGGGTACAGGGAAGTTTGGCTCATCTTTGCCGCCATGGCCGTCCGCGGTCTGGGGCAGGGTATCCAGCAGCCGGCGGTGAATGCCTTTATACCGCAGCTGGTGCCCAGGGAGCATTTAATGCGGGTCAACAGCGTCTCAGGCTCCGCCCAGTCGGCCATGATGCTCTTGTCCCCGGCCCTGGCCGGCGGACTGATGTCCTTTGCGCCCATGGGGGCGATTTTCCTGATTGATGTGGTCACGGCGGCGGCCGCCATTATCATCCTCGCCTTTTTCGTGCGCGCGGAGGCCCAGGAGCGCAGCAAGGCCCAGGAGGCCGGTAAGGGCTACTTTGAGGATTTAAAGCTCGGGCTCCGGTACATTGTTGGCCACAAGGTGGTCGCCACCCTGTTTATCTTCAACGCGGCCATGATGATTCTGGCCGCGCCCATCGCCATGCTGTCGCCCCTTCAGGTAACGCTGAAGTTCGGCGCGGACGCCTGGCGCCTGGCGGCTGTGGATATCGGCTTTTCCGCGGGCATGCTGGCTGGCGGCGTGCTTTTGATGAGCTGGGGCGGCTTTAAAAACCGGCACAGCACCATCACCCTGGGCGCGTTCATCTTCTCGATAGGGACGGTGGCTTTCGGCCTGTTAAACAGCTTCTGGCCCTTCATCGGCCTGATGGTGATCGCCGGCATTGCCATGCCGATTTTCTCAACGCCCTTCACAACGCTCCTCCAGGAGACGGTGGAGCCGGGCTATATGGGGCGCGTGTTCAGCATGGCAAACATGCTGGGCAGCCTGGCCATGCCGGCGGGGCTTCTGGTCTTCGGCCCCCTGTCGGACGTGGTTGGCCTGAGCATCCTGTTCATCTGCACC
>JAJUHI010000384.1 GCA_029267955.1 Sporobacter termitidis
GCAGGCGGCCGGCATCGATGCAGATTTTATCCGGACAGTCCGACTCCACAAAGGCGATGCTGCCGTCGGGATACACCGTAAAGACAACCTCCGGCAGCTGCTCTAAGGAAAAGGTCTGGCTTACCCCTTTCGACAGGTCCACCGTTTTCACAAGGGACGCCCGGTAATAAATCTCGGCAACGTTGCCCCTCCGGGCAAAGAGGCCGCCCAAAACCAGCCAGAGCACGATGCCGGCGGCGGCGATGGCCGCGATGATGTAAATATCCCTTTTCCTTGCATATTTCATAACGTCAGAAGGCCGCCGGCCGCGATTAAGACCGTGTGCGTCAGCAGGAAGATAATAAAGTTCTTTACCGATACGATAAAGGTCTCTTCCTTCACCTGCTTTTTGAAGAACAGGTTGATATTTTTCTGGACGGGGATCAGCGTCACCAGGAGCAGCAGGCTCAGCGCGTGCAGATACCCGAATATAACGAGCGCCACAACGGACAGGTAGGCGATATAATACAGGCCCGCAAAGAGATACAGCGCCTTTTTGCCCAGATAAAACGCCAGCGTAAAGCGGTGCACCTTGGCGTCGTGCTCGACGTCGCAGATGTTGTTGGCCAGCATGATGTTGGCCGTCAGGCAAAAGGGCGCCACGGCCAGCAGCGCCAGGCCGAAGGCCGGGACAACCTGCACGGACACCGTCAGCTGTTCCAGGCTGATCGCATAGCTGAACAGACTGGCCGGGTCGTTGATGTAGACGATAATCACCGGAATCAAAACGCCGTAAAACAGCCCGGAGATTGCCTCGCCGTACGGGCCGTGGGAGATGGGGACGGGCCCCCAGGAGTACAGGATGCCAAACAGAAAACACAGTCCGCCCAGAAGCAGGACCACCGCATCCGTCAGGCAGACGAGATAAATTCCCAGGGCGGTGCTTAAAACCAGCAGCGCCACGGTAATCCAAAAGGCCCTGCGCCGGGGAAACGGCAGGGGCAGGCCGTTCTTTTTCGTGTCGTTGTAGTTGTTGATGGTGGTGGCCGTCAGGTCAAACAGGAGCATGCCGGCAAAAAAGACGGCTGACCGCAGCGGGTCAATATGCATCGACGAGGCGTACAGAAACGCCAGCGTCATGAAAAACGGCAGGACGCTTGTGATTTTCGTCTTTATTTCCGAGTAGCTTAAAAATTTACGGAGCGTACCCATTGCCATTTGTGAACCTTCCATCCGATCAAGTTGGTCATTTGGGCTTACAGTCCCGCCGCTTTTGACAAAAGCCCCAAAAGTGCCGACCTTTTCTCTTCCGTAATATCCAGCCGCTCGGTCATCGTTTTGGCCTTTTTATACAGGCTTTTGATTTTCGCGTGGGTGTACGTAAGGCCGCCCGATGCTTCCACCGCCGCCTTCAGTTCTTCGGGCGGCA
>JAJUHI010000385.1 GCA_029267955.1 Sporobacter termitidis
TCCTCCTTACCAGAACACCGCGACGCAGCCGCCCGCGCCACCGCCGCCGTAACTATATGACGAGGGCGCGTTTGACGCCGCGTAAGTGACTCCGGGCACTCCGGCGTATCCGCCGTATCCATAGGTCGAACCCCCGCGAGCGCCCGTGGAACCCGAGGCGCCGGATACGGCAACAAGGCCGAGATCGTAATCATAGTAGCTGTACGCGCCCTGGCCGCCTCCGCCGACTCCGACAGCTATGGAAGCCGTGCTTGTCAGCGTAATGGTTTTCGTTACGACGACCCCCGAATTGCCGCCGTTTCCATTATAGCTGCCTCCGCCGCCGGCGCCGTAGCCGGACCCGCCGCTGCCTGAGCACATATATATGCCGTAGTTTGTGTAATAGCTGCCCGCGTTGGTGCAGAGCCAGCCGCCTCCGCCTCCGAAATACAGCCCCGTAGAGGGATTTGCGAAAATTGTGACCCCGTTATAGTAATACTGGCACCTCGGAAGTGCCGAATACTTGCTCTGGCCGATAAGGCAGACGTTTGCGCAGTATGCCGTTGTGGAGCTTCCCGAGCTGTTGTAGTACAGGGTGTAGGATGCGGAAACATAAACGCCTCCGGTACCCGCGGTCCCGTTTGCGCCGTAAACCTTAATTTCGGTTGGCACCTGCGTCGTTGCCCCGCCGTATGAAAGGGCGATGCCGCTGCCTCCGTTTCCGCCCCAGTCGATTACGCCCGGAATCCAGCCGCCCGCGCCTCCGCCTCCTGCTGTAGTGCCCATCCCGCCCATGTACATTCCGACCGTGGACTGGCTGGGGTAACCGCTTGCCCCGCCGCACCTGCCACCGCCTCCGCCTGCCGCAGTGGCGTACGAGCCGAAAGAGGATGTCCCGCCCGAGCCGCCGGAATAGGCCGCGCCTCCGTTGCAGCCCCCGCCGCCTCCGCCTCCTACGACAACCACCTGAATCGTGTCGCCTGTATTAAGCCCGTAATCCAGCGGAGAAAAAGTGCCGCTGGCATTGAACAGCACAAAGCCCACTAGAAATACCTCCCTCTATACGCAGGGTCGGCGGAACCGACGGTGTACCACTCGCCGACACCGACCTGATTCGGGTCATTCCCGTAAATCAACAGGTCTGCGCTCACGCTACCCTGCAAGATAAAATTTCCGAGCGCCTCGCTGTAAATGGCGGTCAGCCATGTGCCCGCGGCAACGCCCGCCTTCATCGGCTTGCCGTTTGGCTGCCTGATTGACTTAGCGCCCGTGCCGGATACGTTGAGCGTCGGCAGAGCGCCCGAGCGGACATGGAGCCGGAAACGGACGGCCGCTCCGTCCTTAAGCTGAAATCCCGGCTGGTCGAGCAGCAAAGCAGTATCCGTCCCCGCCGTCACGCCGGACCCTGCAAGCAGCTCGTCCAGCGTCA
>JAJUHI010000386.1 GCA_029267955.1 Sporobacter termitidis
AGGTAATGGACGCCGAAGACGCTGAAAAAGGCGCTTAAAAACAGCGCGTATCCCATGATATGGGGAAACAGCGCCACATATCTGTTGTCGATGACCAGGCGGCGGCTTAAATCTGAGGCCGTGTCAAAAAACATTTTATAATCCGTCTCGGGGAGGATTCGGAAGATAAAAACCCAGCTGAGCTTGACGGTAAAGCAGACGCAGAGCAGGAGAAAAAGGCGCTTTTTATCGCCGAGGCGCAGCATGGCGCCGGCGACCGCGCGATTTATATAATAGGCGGCCGGACATAAGGCTATGACGCTGGCCAGGATAACCCCGTGGTTTTCCATCACGGGCGTTGCAAAGCCGGCCAGCAACAGCAGAACGGCAAAGAGAAAGAAAATATAGTATCCCAATAGAGCGGCGGCATTGATTTTACGCAAAACGGACCCTTCCTTTTATGGCATGGCTTTAAGCAAATTATGGGCCGATCCCCGGCCGGTTAAGCAGCCGGGAGGGCTTAAACCGGTTGCAATGCCCGTGCCGTTGCGATAAAATAACCGAAAAAAGGAAAGGCAAAAGGCGGCGGGGGCCTCTTTTTGCATTGAGGTGACGGCGGATTGAGGATTCTTTTACGGGTTGCCAAAGAAACAAAGGGTGAGCGCGTCCCGCTGGCGATTGCCATGCTGTCCACGCTGGCGCTGACCGGCCTGAGCCTTATGGTGCCGCGGGTCCAGATGCTGATGGTGGAAAAGATCGAAAGCGGCGTCGATAAGGCGGTGCTGGCGGATATCGGGCAGTTGGCGCTTATTTTAATCGTGCTTTTTCTTGCCCGGGTTGTGTTCCGCTTCCTGTCCAACATGCTGGCCCATAAGGCGGCCTGGACGACGGTGGAGCACGTGCGGGTGAAGCTGTACGCCAAGATGCAGACCTTTGATGTGGACTATTTCGCCGCGGCCCAGACGGGGGACCTGATGAGCCGCGTTACCAACGACACCGCCAATTTTGAGCAGCTGTTCGCCCATGTTATCCCGGAGAGCGTGACAAATATCGTCACCCTGGCCGGGGTGACGGTGGTCCTGTTTACGATGAACGCCCGCCTGGCGGCGCTGACGTGTATCCCGATCCCCCTCATCATCCTCGGCGGCCTGATCTTCGTCAAAAAGATCCGCCCGATCTTCCGGGATGTGCAGAAGTCCCTGGCCGGTATCAACGCCCGGCTCCATGACAACTTTGCCGGCATCCGGGAGATCCGATCCTTCGGCCAGGCCGAGCGGGAGGAGGAAATCTTCCGCAGGAGCGTGGGGGCCTATACAAAGGCCATGCTGGGGACGCTGATGAAAAGCGCGTTTTTCCATCCCACCATGGAGTTTTTGACGGCCGCCGGCACCGTCATCGTCCTGGGCGTGGGCGGCCTGTTGG
>JAJUHI010000387.1 GCA_029267955.1 Sporobacter termitidis
CACGAATTTCCTCCCATATTATGGTATGATGCCCTCAAGAAGCCGTAACGACGCCTGATACGGCGGCAAAATCAAAAAAGGAGGATAAAGCAATGGCATTGGACGGTACATACAAAGTCGTGGCGAACTCCCCGATGGGCATGACGGAAGCGGTTTTTCATTTCAAGACCGAAGGCACCACCCTGACCGGCACAAATGAAGTGATGGGTCAGACCCTCGTCATCCAAAACGGCAAGGTCAGCGAAGACTCCTTTGATTTCACGGAGAAAATGGAATCTCCCATGGGCGCTACGGAATTCACCTTCAAGGGCACGTACACCGCGGACAAAATCTCCGGCACGATGCACTCCTCCATGGGCACAACGCCCTTTGAGGGCACCCGCGTCAGCTGATTTAAGGCGCGGCCCGCGGGTTTGCACCGCGGGGCTATTACTCCTATCGGTAAAAAACACGGCACGGCACGCTGTGGCAATGCAGCCTGCCGTGCCGCTTTTATATCGGGAAAAGACTACCGCCGCCTGACCGGGCCTATAAAGGCCGGCATATTTGACAGCCGGCAGAAAAAAATTTAAAATGCCGCCAATAAAAACGCCCCGCCAAACGTCATCGTTTACAGAGAGGAGGCGATGCCGATGCCCGGCAGCGGACGCGACTCGTGTCTAGCGACGCTCATCAGCGGCGACAAAACCGTCTTTGACGAGGTGTACAGGGAGTTTAAAGTGCCGATCTTTACCGTCATCTACCGCATTACCCGGGACCGGATGCTGGCCGAGGATGTCCTGCACGACGTCTTCGTCAAGCTGTATAAGGCGCCGCCATCCTCTCAAATCAAAAATCCTCGCGCCTGGCTTTTCCGGATGGCGCGCAATCTGGCAATCGACAGCGTGAGGAAACCCGGGTCGTCCGCCCTGCCGGAAGACATGGCGGACAACCGAGCGCCGATGGAGGACACGGTCATAGACGCGGCGGATGTGGAAACGGCCCTGCGCCGCCTGACCAGGGAAGAGAGTGAAATCGTCTCCCTGCATCTCAACGCCGGACTGAAGTTCCGGGAGATCGCGGAGATCACCAATACGCCCCTGGGCACCGTCCTGTGGCGGTACCGGAAGGCCATCGGCGCACTGCGGGATCACTTAAACGGAGGCTTATCATGAGGAAGGTTATTTTTTCACTGCTGCTGGCATGCTGCCTGACAGCCGCCGTGCCGGCCGCGGCTGCCGGCGCGGAATACAAAACGCTGCCGGACACCGGCGACGGCGTCGTCACCATACAGGAGGGCGGCGGCCCCGCGCCGGAAGGCACGGACGATACCGGCCGCGCCGCTTTGGACGACCTGCTGTCCGACTGGGAATCAAACGGCTACCCGGACGATATCGGCGGCGTGTTTTATGACCAGGA
>JAJUHI010000388.1 GCA_029267955.1 Sporobacter termitidis
AAAGTGCCGACCTTTTCTCTTCCGTAATATCCAGCCGCTCGGTCATCGTTTTGGCCTTTTTATACAGGCTTTTGATTTTCGCGTGGGTGTACGTAAGGCCGCCCGATGCTTCCACCGCCGCCTTCAGTTCTTCGGGCGGCAGCCTGTCGCCCGCTTCCAGCCTGTCGCGCAGCGCCGGGTCCGACCGGAGTGCGTGGATCAGCGGCAGGGTGATAACGCCCCGGGCGTAATCGGACAGCACCGGCTTTTTGGCGCGCTTTTGCGTGAACTCATAGTCGGCGCAGTCGTCGGCCAGCTGGAAGATGACGCCGATGGTATGGCCGATTTTCTCATAATCCTCCTTGGCCGCGTCCGGCTCGTCGGAGAACAGGAAGCCGGTGACAAAGGAGGCCTCGAACAGGGCCGCCGTCTTCCCGCTGATAATTTTAAAGTACTCGTTTTCGGTAATCTTAAAATTCCCGGCGTTCTGGTTCTGCCGCAGCTCGCCCAGGCAAATCTCGGTCAAGTATCGCGTCATGCTTTTGTCGACGCAGTCCTTCCGGTTCTCCAGCAGACGCATTTCCGACGCCAGCTCCAGCGCCAGGCAAAACAGGTAGTCGCCGCACAGCACGGCGCTTTTTTCGCCGAATTTCCGGTGCAGGGCGTCGATGCCGCGCCTTGTTGCGGCGTTGTCGATGATATCGTCATGGACAAGGGTGGCCAGATGCAGAAGCTCCACCCCCGCGGCCGCGTTGACCGCGTCGGATTTAATAAAGCCGTCTCTGCCGGCGGCGCAGATGAGCAGCGCCCGGGCGCGGATCATCTTGCCGCCCGCCTTCGACAGATGGGCGGTCAGGGGCCGTATCACAGGCGGCGCCGTGCGCAGGGAGCGCTTGATTTTGTCATCGGTCGCCGTAAGCGCCGCGTCAAAATCCAAAAGCTCCGTGCGCGCATTTTCCTCCGCCCGGTGGTTATCCTTCGATAAATCAGTCATGATAGATATATAACCGCCTTACCCAGCCGACATTGCGCCAGCCCTTTTTCAGAAGCGGCGACGCATAATAGTCAAGCCCGAAGATCTTGCCCGCGCCGAACAGCATGGCAATGGCGCCGAAAATCATCCAGAAGTTTGTCAGGTACAGGCCCGTCGACGCGGCGAACATAAACAGCAGCACCAGAGATACGGCGCCGGACAGCGTCGTCAGCAGCCCGCCCATCATGGACAGGCCGATCAAAATTTCGGCAACGACAATGCCGATCTGCATCGCCAGGGCCAGGCCCGGATTCGGCAGGATGACCGTGTTGATAAACCAGTTCATCAGCGGGATATCGAGCTTGAACGCATAATCGGAGATTGTCGATTCCGCCAGGGGCTTGCCGCTGACGAAGATGGCCCGGAACAGACCCAGGAA
>JAJUHI010000389.1 GCA_029267955.1 Sporobacter termitidis
CCCGGCAGCAGCGCCGGGTACGGCGTGATCAGGGCCCGGGAATACACAAAGCAGCGCGTCGAGCAGACGGCCCAGGCCTTCCGGGAGCTGTATGAAACGGTCCGCTCGGCCACCGGCTGCGATAAAAACGACAGCGACGTGGCCGCCGTTTTCGACAGGGCCGCCGACATGGTCTGCCGCGGCTGCGCCAAAACGGCCCGCTGCTGGCACCTGGAGTATCAGGCCACCGTGGACGCCATGAACAACGCCAGCCGCGCCATGCTGGAGCGGGGCAGCCTGCTGGAAACCGACCTGTCCGAATACTTCCGGAACACTTGCATTAGCCTGGCGGATTTCACGGCCGCCGTCAACAGCGAGCTGAAAGCCCTGATGTACCGCCGCCAGTACAAAAAGCGCCTGAGGGAAAACCAGACGGCCGCCTTTAACCAGTACGCCGACATCTCCGCCATCCTGACGGGCATCTCGGAGGAGCTGGGCACGGGGATGAGCTTTGAGCCGGATCTGGAAGCGCGCCTGCGCAAGTACCTGCGCAGCCAGAGCATCCAGGCGGAGACCGCCGTCTTCCGGGACCGCAGCGGGCGGCTGCACGCGGAGATTTTCGGCGGCAACCTGAACACGCTGAAAAAAGACCGGGACTACCTTGAAAAGCTGTCGGCCGTGCTCCGGGTGCGGCTGTGCACCGTCGACGACGCCGGCGGCTCCGACCGGATCTGTCTGCTGGAAGCCGAGCCTCTTGCCGCTTCCGTGGGCATCGCCTGCCGGAAGAAAAACGAGCAGGAGCCCAGCGGCGACCGGGGCGCCTACTTCAAGACGGACGAGGGCCTCCTCTACGTGCTGCTGTCCGACGGCATGGGGACGGGGGACCATGCCGCCCGGTACTCCAGCGACGCGGTGCGCATTTTAGAGCGGTTTCTGCGCTCGGGCGTCGCGCCGGAGACGGCCGTGCGGATACTCAACGACCTGATGCTTTTGAAAAACGAAACCGACACCAGCTGCGTGACCGTCGACCTTGTCTGCCTGGACCTGTTCTCCGGGACCACCCGGATGTTCAAATACGGCGCCGCGCCGTCCTACCTGCGCTCCGGCAACACCGTCCGGCGCATGAAGGGCCGGAGCATGGCGGCCGGGCTGGGCATCCCGCCCCACGACGCCCCGGACCAGCTGAAAATGGACCTGAAGGCCGGGTCCCTGGCCGTCATTGTCAGCGACGGCGTTACCGGCGGCCGGGACGACGAGTGGCTGTGCCAAATGATCGCGTCCTTTGACGGGGACGACCCCCGGGAGCTGGCCGGGGCGATCGTCGATAAGGCCGCGGGGCTTTTGGGACGGGAGGATGATATGACCGTTATCGCCATCGCCGTCACCGAACGGGTGTGACGGCTTCCGACG
>JAJUHI010000390.1 GCA_029267955.1 Sporobacter termitidis
GCCCGGACCAGCACAATGCACCAGGGGTGCAGGACGTAGATGAGCATGGACGCGGACCGCAGGCGCTTGTCGCTCTTGCCGCCGGACTGGAGCAGCAGCGAGAACAAAAAGTACATGACTACCGGCAGCGCCAGATACATGCTGTCGTGCCGCATTACGCCAAGGGCCCGCAGCAGGAGCGCCTCGGCGATGAGCACCGCGACGGAAGCAGCCAGCCCCAGAGCGCACACGGCTGTCTTGGGGGCGCTTGCGGTGCGGAGCATGGCCCCCAGGGACAGAAAGATAGGGACGCGGCAAAAGCGCGCGCTGCCGGCGACGGCTAAAATGACGTTATAAAACGATTTAAAAAACGGGACCTGCGCGGCAAGGCCATAATAACTGTCGCCGCCCAGGCCGATGAGGTAGACGGCAAGGCTCACGCCGAGTACGGGGCCCGCGCCGAATTTGCGCCAGGCCATATAGACCGGCGGTAAAAGGAGCAGAAGGGCCGGCAGATACCACAAATGGTAAAAGGAACCCTCGAAAACGATATCCTTTAAAATCACCAGAGGCGGATTTTTAAAAAAATAGCCGTTATAAAAATTCAGCGGCAGATAAAGCAGGGCGGCGGCGCCAAAGGTTACGGCCATTTTCTTCATGACGGCGTCAAAACGCCGTTTGTCAGGCAGCGCCCCGTCTGTCTGGAGGAAGTAGCCGGTGACCATCAGGAAAAACGGCACGCACATTCTGGCCAGCACGCGCGTTAGGATAAAGTCCGCCGTGATATTGATGTTCTCCAGGGGCGAAACGTGGTTTGCAACCACCAGAAAGGCCGCCATAAGACGGCAGATATCGGGGATGGCGCGTTTTTTTGCGGTCATACGGTCTGCCTCCAGACCGTGATGATAAACCCGTCGGTGTTGTTGCCGGAGAGCTGAACGCAGCCCTCCGGCAGCAGGAGGCCCGGGAGGGCCGCCTCGGCCCCGGCAAAGAAGATTTCCGTCTGCCTGTAATAAAGGTGCTCACCGTTATGGGGATAGCGCCGCAGCAGGGTGAGGTACTCCTCCAGACACAGGTTGTTTTCCCGCATGAAAAGGGCGTGGGGGTACCCCACATACCGGAAGTGCCAGGGCTCGTGGGCGATGCCCGTCAGCGCCTGCTTGTCTCTGCCGTAGCGCTCGATAAACCCGCAGGCGGCGGCGTGCCTTCTGAAATCCTCGAAAATTCCCGTATCGGGGAAGGACGGGCATACCGGGTCAATATCCGCCGCGCCGTCCGCCAGGTCCAATGCCAGCCCCGTCTCGTGCTCGCTGCAGCCGGGCGCGGCCACGTATTGGCGTGTAAATGCTTCTCCCCTGGAAAGCAGGCAGCTGCCGTAAAGCTCTTCCTGCTCACGTCTGCTGCGGTA
>JAJUHI010000391.1 GCA_029267955.1 Sporobacter termitidis
TACGGCACGCAGCACATCGGCGGCTTCTGCCAGGAGTTTATCGACAGGCTGGCCGCCCGCGATGCGGCCTCCTTCCCCGACAAACGCCACTGGGGCAAGGGCGAGGCCGCCGTCGTGGATACATACATGAAGGCGAACATGACGCATTTTTATATCCGGAAAAACAAGGAAGGCCGCTATATCGTTCTATACACGGCGGTGGTGGACCCGGAGGTTGCCAAGGATGAACTGAACACCATGGTGCTGGAAGCCGGCGCCGAGCTGCTCCTGCACACCTGGGTAACAGCGCCCATCATGGAGGGCAATACGGTCAGGGGCGTTATCGTGGAGACAAAGTCCGGCCGACAGGCGCTCCTGGGCAAGGTGGTCATCGACTGCACCGGCGACGGGGACCTGCTGCCATTAACCGGTACCGAGACCATTGACTATATGGTGCCCGGCTCCAGAATCGCCCAGTTCGGCTTTGTCTACTGGATCTGCAACGTGGACCTTAAAAAGTACGATGATTTTATGACCTCCCAGCCGGAACAGTATAAAGAGACCGTCCGGAAAATCACGGAAGCGGGCGGCTCCGCCTACTTCTCCAGGGGCCTGCTGGATAACCAGGAGGGCGTTATCTGGGTCCACCGCCTCATCGGCTCCCTGCATCAGACCGACCCGGAGGAGATGACCCACGTGGATGTGACCACACGCCGGCAGTCGGTTAAAAACTGGGAGCTCTTAAAGAAACACATGCCGGGCTTTGAAAAGAGCTTCATCATGCTCTCGGCGCCGCAGCTGGGGACCTCCGGCGGGCGCAGAATCGTCGGCGAGTACTATCTCACCGAAAAGGACATGGACACCGACCGGCCCTTTGACGATACGATCGCCGTCTTTGCCGACAACGACCGGGGCGACAAGTCCCTTCAGTACCCCAGGACCTTTGTGCCCTACCGGGCGCTGGTGCCGAAGGAGACCGAGGGCCTGCTGGTGGCCTGCCGCGCCTTCTCCGCCGACCACGATTTCAGCGAGTTTTTCAATCTAATCCCCCACTGCATGTGCTTCGGCCAAGCCGCCGGCGCCGCGGCCGCCATCGCCGTTAAAGACGGCGTCAGCGTCAGGAACGTCGATTTTTCAAAGCTGAGAAGCGAGCTTATAAAGCACGGCGCCATCCTGCCGTAACAAGTGCCGGAAAACCCTGTATGGAAAGGGTCCCCGATTATCTGGATGCCGGACAGTCGGGGACCCTTGTTTACTTTTTGTTCACGAATTTCCTCCCATATTATGGTATGATGCCCTCAAGAAGCCGTAACGACGCCTGATACGGCGGCAAAATCAAAAAAGGAGGATAAAGCAATGGCATTGGACGGTACATACAAAGTCGTGGCGAACTCCCCGATGGGCA
>JAJUHI010000392.1 GCA_029267955.1 Sporobacter termitidis
AGCAAAAAAGGAATTGCCGGGAGCGGCAATTCCTTTTTATCAACTTAATCAAAATATTCCGGGAAGTTCTTTTCCGGCAGGTTGTCGGGGTCATGGGCATAGATCATTTTATACCCGCAGGCTGCAAGGTGCTGCAGCTTCTGGACCGAACGGACGGCCTGCCAGTTGTCGGTGCAGGTGCCGGGCAGGAGCGTGCGCTCCAGCACCTCCTTGATGGGCGCGGCATCGCAAGTCAGGACCGTTTTGCCGGTGTTGGAAAGGTTCAGGACAACGGACTGATGCCCCCGGGAATGGCCCCGCGTGTCGATCAGGACGATGCTCCCGTCCATGAAAATGTCAAAATCCTCGTCGTCGGCCGGCTGAATGAAGGCGTACTTGCGGGTCTTTTCATAGGTCGGGAAGACGTAGCCGCCCTCGCAGGCCTCCGGCCACCAGGCCGCCTTCAACTCCTCCTTGCGGACGATAAAGGTAGCCTTCGGGAAATCGTTCATATAGCCCGAGTGGTCCAGGTGCATATGGCTCATGACCACGTACCGGATATCGTCGGGCTTATACCCGAGCCCTGCCAGCTTATGAAGGATGGTGTCCTTTTCCTCCATGACGGTGTTCTCGTCGCGCAGCTCATAGGACTGCCCGGTGTCAACCAGCACAAGCCCCTGGGGGTGTTCGATGAGATAGGCATAAATCGGCATCACCGTCGGCACATTGGCGTCCTTGCACCTGGCCGCCACAAAGCCTCTGGGGAGCCTGAACGCGCCCACCGGAATACAGTAGAGTTTCATACGGTTGACCTCCAGCTTATGGATGCAAAGAGGCTGTTGCCAAACGGCGGGCGCAGGCGACAGCCTCTTTCAGTTGTCTGGTTTTTGCGGTTACTCGATCAGGCAGATGGTCGTCATCTTCTGCTCCGTGTACTCCAGAAGGCCCTGATAGCCGCCTTCCTTGCCGCCGACGCCGCTCTGGCGGACGCCGCCCCAGGGCGCTTCGGCCGCGATAAAGTTGTGGGAGTTGACGGAGAAGGTGCCGACGGTCAGCTGTTTGCCCAGCTTGAGGGCGTGGGCGATATTCCTTGTCCAGATGGACGCTGTCAGGCCGTAGGTGTTGTCGTTGGCCAGCTTCATGACCTCGTCCTCATCACGCCATTTGAGCATGACGGCCACGGGCCCGAAAATCTCCTCGCGGTAGATCTTCATGTTCGGGGTGGCGTCGATAAAGACGGTCGGGCCGATGAAATTGGCTTCGTACTTGCGGCCGTCCATCACCAGCTTCGCGCCCTCTTTGACGCCGGACTCGATGTAGGAGATGACCTTGTTGTAGTGCTCGCGGCTGACCAGCGGGCCCATGGTGGTGTTTTTGTCCAACGGGTTGCCGACGACCATA
>JAJUHI010000393.1 GCA_029267955.1 Sporobacter termitidis
AAGAAAGAGAACATCATCGCTGCCGCGCAGGCGGGGGCCAATGGTTACATCGTTAAGCCGTTTACCGCCGCCACGCTGGAAGAAAAGCTTGGCAAAATCTTTGAAAAACTCGGGTAACGCTTATGAACTCCCCGTTAAATATGCAGGCGGATAACGCCACTGAGATTTTCGTTCGCATCGGACAGTTGACCCGTCTGCTGCGCGACAGCATGGCCAACCTCGGTCTGGAACAGGCGATTATGGAAGTCGCCGACGCTTTTCCGAACACCCGCGACCGCCTGAACTATGTGGTCGGCAAGACCTCACAGGCCGCCGATCGGGCGCTGACCAGCGTGGAAGTGGCGCGCCCTCTGCAGGAAGGGCTGAGCGAGAACGCCACTGCGCTGAGCGCGCGCTGGGATGCCTGGTTTGAAAACCCGCAGCCGCTGGAGGATGCCCGCGAGCTGGTCAAAGCCACCCGCGCCTTCCTGCACGACGTGCCGGAGAAGACCCAGCAAACCAACCGCCAGCTGACCGAAATCATGATGGCGCAGGACTTCCAGGATCTCACCGGTCAGGTGCTGCAAAGCCTGATGCATGTGATTGAGACCGTTGAGAAAGAGCTTATCAGCGTGCTGGTGGAAAACATGAGCGAGCGCGACGCCAGCGCCGCCACCGGTGACGCACATCTGAAGAACGGTCCGCAGATCGATACCCGCGCCGAAGGCATTGTGGCCTCTCAGGAACAGGTGGACGACCTGCTGGAGTCACTCGGCTTCTAATCCCGCCGGGCAAACGTCATGTCAGAACAAAACGACAGCGAAAAAACAGAAGACCCCACACCCCACCGAAAGCAAAAAGCGCGAGAAGAGGGACAGGTTCCCCGATCGCGCGAGCTGACGAGCCTCCTGATGCTGCTGGCTGGCTGGGGGTTGCTGCTGGTGGCGGGCGGCTGGCTGGCAAAACAGCTGCAGCATCTGCTGCATAACGGCTTAACGTTTGACCGGCTGTTAGTCAGCGATCCGCAGCAGATGCTGCATCACGCCGGATCGCTTCTTGGGATGGCGTTTCTGGCGCTGCTGCCGTTCGTCGGTGGCCTGTTTCTGACCGCCGTCGCCACGCCGTCGCTGATTGGCGGCCTGAATATGAGCGCCAAGGCCCTCAAATTTAACGTCAAAAAGCTCAATCCGATCAGCGGCATCAAACGCCTGTTTTCCGCGCAGATGGTGTCGGAGATGGTGAAAAGCATTCTGAAGGTGACGCTTGCGGGCATCGGCGGCGGGCTGTTTTTGTGGTTCAACAAAGGGAAGTTTATCAGCCTGATGTATGAACCGCTGCGCATGGCGCTGGGTGATATCAGCGCCCTGCTGATGGGCTGCATGCTGGTCATTATTTTATCG
>JAJUHI010000394.1 GCA_029267955.1 Sporobacter termitidis
CCAAAGAACGGTCCTTCTTGTTACTGTGTAATTTTAAATGACAGCCGGCCTGTCTTTAATGGCCGTGGCAGGCGTCGCAGTCGCAGGAGCAGCCGACAATCGGCTCCGGGTCAATGCCCTGCCGCTTGTAGTAATCGGCGATGGCCGATTTGATGCCCTCCTCCGCCAGCACCGAGCAGTGGAGCTTGGCGGGGGGCAGACCGTCCAGCGCTTCGGCAACGGCCTTGTTGGTGAGCTTCAGCGCCTCTTCGATGGTCTTCCCTTTCACCATCTCCGTGGCCATGGACGAGGTGGCGATGGCCGCGCCGCAGCCAAAGGTTTTGAACTTAATGTCCTTGATAACCTCGTCTTCGATCTTCATATAGATCTTCATGATGTCGCCGCATTTCGGGTTGCCTACCTGACCGATGGCGTTGGCATCCTCCAATTCGCCCACATTGCGCGGATTTGAGAAATGCTCCATGACTTTATCTGAATACATATTAACCTCCATTACGCCCGGGTATTATGCCTGGGCATCATGCCCTGATACGCGCACGCGGGCTCTTCCGGGCAGTACAATCGCATGCGTCAACTGCTGGGCTGAAATCATTTTCACACATACGGCCGGCGAAGTCAATAACTTAACGCAATTTCCTACTTTTTTAGTGTGAAATAGGCGGCCGACGGAATACTTTTTGTTAATTTTACCGTTTATTTCAACACCGGACCATCTTGTCCAGGCTCTCTCTGGCAGCCTCCGCCTCGTTCGGATCCAGCGTGATTTCGTATTCCTCTTTTTCAAGGCAGTTTAGCACCGCCTCCAAAGTGACTTTTTTCATGTTCGGGCAGACAAAGGCAGAGGTCACGGAGTAGATTTTCTTGTGCGGCATCTCCTGCTGAAGCCGCAGGGCGATTTCCATCTCCGTGCCGATGAGAATCTCGTCGGCGTCGGTCTCCCGGGCGTACTTGATGATCTCCGAGGTGCTGCCGATGAAATCGGCGTGCTTTGTCACCTCGGACCGACATTCGGGGTGGACGGCCAGCTTTGCGTTGGGGTGCGCCTTTTTGGCCGCGAGAATGTCCGACTCGGTCACCCGGTGGTGGGTGGGGCAGAAGCCCGTATGGAAGATGAATTTTTTCTCTGGAACCTTCGCGGCCGTGTACTCGGCCAGATGGATGTCGGGAACAAAGATGATTTCCTCAGCGTCGATGGATTTGGCAACCCGCAGCGCGGAGGACGAGGTGCAGCAGATATCCGACACCGCCTTGACGGCTGCGGACGAGTTGACGTAACACATCACCGCGGCGTTGGGATGCGCGGCGCGCAGGCGCTTGACATCCTCCACCGTCACCATGTCGGCCATGGGACAGCCGGCGTCAATGGC
>JAJUHI010000395.1 GCA_029267955.1 Sporobacter termitidis
GCCGGGTTCGCCGCGGCAAGGGCGCTCTCCAGCGCCTCCAGCGACCAGCCGGAAGCCGCTTCCCGCCCCTTTGACCGCGACCGCGATGGATTTGTGATGGGAGAAGGCGCCGGGCTTATCGTGATCGAGTCGCTGGAGCACGCGCTGGCGCGCGGCGCCACGCCGCTGGCCGAGCTGGTGGGCTACGGCACCAGCGCAGATGCTTATCACCTGACCGCGGGCCCGGAAGATGGTAACGGCGCGCGTCGGGCCATGGAAACCGCCCTTCGCCAGGCCGGAGTGACCGCTGAAGAGGTTGACCATATTAACGCCCACGCCACCTCGACCCAGGTCGGCGATAAAGGCGAGCTGGCGGCGATTAAAACGCTGTTTGGCGCCCATCCCGTCGCCATTACCTCGACGAAATCCGCCACCGGCCATCTGTTAGGCGCGGCAGGCGGGATTGAGGCCATCTTCACCATTCAGGCGCTGCGTGATCAGGTGGTGCCGCCGACGCTGAACCTGCATCACCCCGATGAAGAGGCGGCCGGTCTTAACCTGGTGGCGCTGGAGGCCCGCCCGCAGAAGATGCGCTATGCGCTGTCGAACGGTTTTGGCTTTGGCGGGGTTAACGCCAGCCTGTTGCTGAAACGCTGGGAATAATCGTCAACTCCCCCGCCGGCGCTGGCTGGCGAGGGAGCTCCACCCGGACACCCTACGCTGTCGCTGGTGTCACTTGTCCACCTTGCTCCTGTGTTCTCTGCTGAAGCTGAAAAATTCGCTACCACCGCTGAAGCCGGGTGAGCGGCCCCTTTCTCTTAAGGTCAAAAAATGGGAGCCACTGACGCGTTGCTGCGAAAACGGGTGCGTTGGGGTTATGGCGTCCTGTGGACCAAAACCGATGTTAATGACGAAGACCTGAGCTTATGTGTTAGCGTTTTCCTGCTGCCGGGGGGGGGGCGCCGTTGCGGCTTTTGACCTGCTGCTGGCGTAAATGAAGAACAGCGCGATACCCAGGCAGACAATGGCGCCGATTCGGCTCAGCGAGAATGGAATCGACGCATTGCCCAGCCAACCGAAGTTATCGATCAGCATGCTCATGGTTAACTGGCCACAAATGACGGCGACCGTAGCCACTGCAGCGCCAATACGCTGGACGGCCAGTACCATAATGACGATATACGGTACGCCAAACATTGCGCCCAGCAGCTGCCATTTAGGCACGTCCATCAGCGTCAGGGGGTGTTTGGGTTCGAAGAAGAAGATCAGCAATCCCGTCACCAGCGCGCCGACAGAAAATGTCAGGAACGCGCTTTTGAATACGCCGACCTTGCTGCCCAGCTGGCCATTGATAGCCGCCTGGATACTCAGCATGGCGCCACC
>JAJUHI010000396.1 GCA_029267955.1 Sporobacter termitidis
AAGTGGCAAGCGGCCGCGCGATTTTTGAAATTTCCGGTCGGGCTACGCCCTCCCTCCAATTTCAAAAATCTATCTTCAACAGCTAACTCTTGCATCGACATTATATACGAGGGCAGGGAGACGGTGACCTTTCCGCCGAAATTGGAGACGGCGCCGCCGCCGGAGGAAACCGTCAGAGAGAACACCAGCTTGTCGGGGAGCTCTTCCTGATAGATTGGGGAGACGTCTTTGACCTCCACCTTGACATCACTGGCGGCCTGGCTGCTGATACCTTCGAGGGCCTCAGGCTCGAACACCAGCTTCGCGCCGTTGTCCGCCTCCACCGTCAGGGGTTTATTATCAGTAATCAGCTGCTCGAGGTTTGATTTGGGGACGCTTTCGCCGCTCTTTACTTCGAAAACCGGAGCGGACGGGGTGCTGCTGACGCCGCCGATGCCGCCGCCGGAGGGGGGTGCATAAGACGGCGGCGTGACGGTGAACTGCGCCGAAACACTCGCCGAAGCGCCGTTCGAGCCTGTTATATCGATCGTCTCGTTATACGTGCCGACCGCCAAGCCTGTTTTTGGCTGGACAGTAAACGTTGCCGTACCGCCTGCCGCAAGATCGGTCGCTGAAAGCATGCCGATTGTGTAATTCGTCGCCGTCGGCTGCGTCAGGATGATGGCCTGATTGCCGGTATTCGTGATCGTCACCGTCTGCGCCGCCGGCGCAGCAGCATAACCGGCCGTCTGCGATGCAAATACGGTCAGCGCGGACGTCGATATGGCATACGTCGGTGCCTCCGCCGGCTCAAAGCTGTGGGTTACCGCCAGATCGTCAACCCTAGTGCCGGGCATGGTAAAGGTGAACTGGAAGGTATCTGTGGGGGTATCGTTTGCCGCAACTGTTTTCGTCACGGTTGCAGGGGCGGTAATACTGCCGGCATCCCCGCTGCTTGTCAACCCAATCGTGTGCGTGCCCGCCGCTGTGGCTGTGCCGGACATGGTAATGGTCACGGTCACGGTATCTCCCGCCGGGTAGCGCTCTGCGTCAAAGATTGCCGTGGCCGTCACGCCGTTTACCGCCACGCCATTTGTCGCCGCGCTGACCGCGTAGCCCGGGACAACCTCAATATATTTATAATTTTTGTAGTTACCCGTTACGCGGACTTTATCACTGCCGTCAAAATTATTACTTCCTAATATAACCGAATCAGGGGCTTCTAAATTGTTGTGCCCAATAGCAGCTTTATATCCCTTAAAAACCGCTTTGCTTGTGTCATCAACGGTAACATAATTTTCAGTCCCAGAAAAATCATGACCAAGACCATAAGTTTCATTTGTTCCAATGGCATTTAAGGTCGCTCCA
>JAJUHI010000397.1 GCA_029267955.1 Sporobacter termitidis
CCCACCAGCGCGACGGCCAGGACGCGGGGCAGACGTACCAGCACGATGACCGGCTGGGCGATGCCCTCGGGGATGGGCAGCCCGAAAATCGTGTTCCAGATGGCCGTAAAGGTGTCTTTCACGGGGATGAAGGCGCTGCCCAGGCAGACGCATAAAACCGCCACAGCCAGCGTTACGGCGGCAAAAAGGAGATATTCAACAGGACGGAAGCTCTCCGGTCGTACTTTTGGTTTCAATGCGCCACCTGCTTTAAGTAATGTCCAATTGCTTACGAATTGCCGTAGAAGAAGCTATACAGCTCGTTGGCCGCGTCGGCAAGGCGCGGGCCGGGCCGTGTGATGGCGTTGGAATCGGCGTTGTACACGTTGCGGTTTTTAATGGCGGTGATGCTGTCCCAGCCCTTGCGGGACAAAACTTCTTCCACCGGGGGCGTCGAGCCCTCAAAGGACATGGTGGTCGTCACGATAAAGTCGGGATTTCTCTCGATGACCTGTTCCTCACTGATCTGCTGCCAGCCCTGGAGGTCGCCGAAGACGTTTTTCATACCCAGCATGGCGGCCAGCTCATCCATAAAGGTGCCGCTGCCGGCGGTGTAAAGGCCGTATTGGAGGGGGGAGACCTCAAAGTAGACGGTTTTGCCGCTGTCGGCCGGGACCTTGGCGGCGATGGCGTCAAAGGTCGCGCGCATGCCGTCGATGAGTTCGGTCGCTTCCTTGTCCTTGCCGACGATGGCGCCCAGGAGCCGGATGGCGTCATAGACGGCGGCGATGTCGGGCGCTTCGGTGACGACGACCTTGAAGTCCGCGTTTTCCAGCGCGGCAATCTGCTCTTTCGTCTGCGCCATGGTGCTCATGATCACGACATCGGGCTTTAAGGCGATGATCTGCTCCACGTTGGTGTCGCTGCCCGACTCCACCGAGGGCAGGCTTAAAACCTCGGCGGGGTAGTCGCAGTACTCGCCGCGGCCGACGACAAGGTCCCCCGCGCCCAGCGCAAAGAGAATTTCACAGTCGGCGGCGGTGAGGGCCACAATCCGTTCAACCGGCTTGTCGAAGGAGACCTCCCGGCCCCTCATGTCCGTCACGGTCAACAGGTCTTTGTCGGAAGGGGCGGGCGTTTCGGCCCGTGGCGCGCAGGCGGCCAGGGCGACAGCGGCGGCCAGAGCAAGGAAAAGTGCGAGTGTTCTTTTTGCTTTCATTGGATACGCTCCTTTGCTACAATAAATTTGGAACTGGAGCACGGCGGCCAGCCGTGCTTCTTTCCATCTCATGCCTAAGCTACAATGAAGGGGTTAATTGGCCTGACGGTACCTCCTTTGGACTCATCACGTCCGCAACTGAAACA
>JAJUHI010000398.1 GCA_029267955.1 Sporobacter termitidis
CAGCTCCTCCATGACGGCCATATCGTCCTCCAGATCGCAGAAGGCCATCTCGGGCTCGATCATCCAGAACTCGCTGGCGTGGGTCGTGGTGTTGGAGTTTTCAGCCCGGAAGGTGGGGCCGAAGGTATAGACCTTGTCGTAACCTAAGGCAAAGGGCTCCACATGCAGTTGTCCGGAAACGGTCAGGCAGGCGTGCTTGCCGAAGAAGTCTTTTTCGTAGTCGCCGTCGCTTCTGGTGGTGACGGTAAAGACCTCGCCGGCACCTTCGGCGTCGTTACCGGTTATCAGCGGCGTTGTGATATACAGAAAGCCGTTTGACTGCAGGTAATTGTGAATGGCGGCAGAAACCATGGAGCGGACGCGGAACATGGCCGAAAAGGTGTTTGCTCGGGTCCTCAGATGCGGCAGCTCCCGGAGAAATTCCAGGGAATGCCGCTTTTTCTGCATCGGATAATCGGGGTCGCAGCTCCCCACGAGCAGGATTTCCCTGGCCTGTACTTCAAAGGGCTGCTTTGCGCCGGGAGTGAGGATAAACTCACCCGAGACCTCGATGGCGCTGCCGGTCAGGTATCTGGTCGCTTCCTTCAGCTCGGGACGGGCGTCCATATCGTAGACAATCTGGCACCCGAGAAAACACGAGCCGTCGTTGAGCTCGATAAATCCGACGTGCCCGTTGTCCCTGTTGGTGCGCACCCACCCCCGCAGGCGTACCGCCATGCCGGCGGAGGCCGGGTCGTCCTTTGCCTTGTAAAGCGATGTTATCAGTTGATAGTTGTTGCGGATCATTCTCATTATCTCCTTCGCGTAGCATCAAAAAGCCGTGTTGTCCGCCTTTTTGAAGTATATCGGAATGCGCGGCGATAATCAACAGCTAATGCGGCATTTTGAAATGCTTTATGCCCAGAGGCATAATGATGCCGGCGGGAATATTATAGCGTATGGCCGGGTTACTATATCCGCCGGCCAGAAAGGATGATCAGTTTGACCATATACACCGTGAAGCGGGGTGACAGTCTTTATGCCATCGCAGGTAAATATGGCATCTCAGTTGACACCCTGATATATGATAACCAGATTACAAACCCGCTTAACCTGGCGGTGGGCCAGGCGCTGTTTGTCAATGTCACCAGCGTCCCCTACAGGGTCAGGCCGGGCGACAGCCTGTATTCCATCGCGCGCAGCTACAACGTCAGCGTGGATGCAATCGCGGCGGCAAACCCCTCTATAACGAACAGGGCACGGATTGCGGCGGGCCAGACCATTACGATACCATTCCCCAACAACATCCGCGGCAATGTGGAGGTAAACGGCTTCACCGTCACCACGCCGGAGAACACGCTGGAG
>JAJUHI010000399.1 GCA_029267955.1 Sporobacter termitidis
GCCCAGATGCCGGGCGCGGGCGCACAGTGACTCGTTGTCGATAATATTCAGCACCGCGTGCGCGGCGGCCACCGCCAGCGGGTTGCCTGCATAGGTCCCCCCCAGACCGCCGGGCGCCGGCGCGTCCATGATTTCGGCGCGGCCCACCACGCCGGACAGCGGCATTCCGCCTGCAAGGCTTTTAGCCATCGTCATCAGGTCGGGCTTGTCGGCGTAGTGTTCCATGGCAAACAGTTTGCCCGTACGGGCGAAGCCGCTCTGCACTTCGTCGGCAATCATCACGATCCCGTGTTCGTCACAGATGCGGCGGATAGCGGCCACCAGCTCTGGCGGGGCGACGTTGAATCCGCCTTCACCCTGAATGGGTTCAAAAATAATCGCCGCCACCTGTTTCGCCTCAATATCCGCTTTGAACAGGCGTTCTATCGCCGTGACGGCATCCTGCGTCGTGATGCCGTGCAGCTCGGAAGGATACGGCACGTGATAAACCGACCCCGGGAAGGGCCCAAATCCCAGCTTATAGGGCGCGACCTTGCCGGTTAATGCCATGGTCATATAGGTTCGACCGTGAAAGCCTCCTCCGAAGGCAATCACGCCCGGTCTGCCGGTGTGGGCCCGGGCGATTTTAATGGCATTTTCCACCGCTTCCGCGCCCGTTGTGAAGAATGCCGTTTTGGCCGGGCTCTGCACCGGGGCCAGCTCATTAAGTTTTTCGGCTAATGAAACGTAGCTTTCATACGGCACAATCTGGTAGGCCGTGTGGGTGAACTGGTGAAGCTGTTTTTCCACTGCGGCCACCAGTTCAGGATGACGATGGCCGGTATTCAGTACCGCGATCCCGGCGGCGAAATCAATATAGTCGTTGCCTTCCACGTCGGTAAGCGTGGCATTCTCCGCCGTGCGGGCAAAGAAATCACACATTACGCCTACGCCGCGCGGGGTGGCAGAAAGTCTACGCTGATGAAATTCCTGGTTACTCATGTCAGATACCCTTTTGTCGAAACGCTCATACGCCAAGACGATCGCGCAGGCTGTAATACGCCGCGCCCATCGCCGTGAATGGAATCCGCAGGCTGCGACCGCCCGGGAAGGGGTAGTGCGGAAGGTTGGCAAACGCATCAAAGCGCTCAGCGTCACCGCGCAACAGTTCCGAAATCAGCCGTCCGGCCAGGTGGGTGCAGGTCACGCCGTGGCCGCTGTAGCCCTGCATGTAATAGATGTTTTTATCCAGACGACCAAACTGCGGCATGCGCGACAGGGTCAGCAGGAAGTTGCCCGTCCAGCGGTAGTCGATTTTGACACCGGCCAGCTGTGGGAAGGTTTTCAGCAGCTTTGGCATCACCA
>JAJUHI010000400.1 GCA_029267955.1 Sporobacter termitidis
ACGATTATCGCTTGCTTTATTGCCGGCGTCTGTCTGGCGGGGTTTTTGACCATCTGGTTTTGGACCGCCTACAAGGAGCTGTCGGCAAAGCGAAACAGCCTTACCGATCTGGAAGACCAGCTGCGCCTGCACGAGCTGCTGGCCGCCCAGGCGCGGGACGGGCCCGACGCCCGGTCTGCCGCCGGCATGCTGGAAACCAGCCGAATGCTCTGCCGAGAAGCGGCCAAGGGCTATAACCGCACGCTGCATAAGCCGATGAACCGCTTCCCTGCCCTGCTGATGGGCTTTCGGGCGGCGGATGACATAGCCGGCCCTGAGCCAAAATCGTCCCGGTACAATTAGTAACCACCAAGCCCTGTGGTTTTAATTCATATGAAACAAGGTGAAGGAGAATTGGCAATGAAGGTCGAAAAATGGTTTGATGCCGTTTGCGATGTTGTTGCGGAAGTCACTTCGGCGGCCTGCGGCAGCGGCGGAAAAACCGGCACTCAGCCAGTTCAGGAGTCTCCGGAAACACCCGCCGCTTCCGACGTTTCTGACGTTCAGGCGGCGGACCAGGCCCTGGTAAACGCGGATTTTGGGCAGCTGGCTGATTTGATACTGGAAACCGTGGCGCATGAGGAAATGGTGGTACAGACGTGCGCTATAAAGGAACAGGTGAAAAAAGGCGAGGCGGCGAAAGACGTGTTATTGGAGGCATGGAAACAGCTGTCTGACGATTCCCGGCACCTGCTGGCTCTCATTCAGGGCGCCCACTGGCAGACGGCGTATTATACCGAGCATGCCGCGCTGCTGACCGCTTCTGTCGAGGCCCTGGCGAAAAGCGAGCTGACCGTCTACGAGGCCGCCGTCGGGAACGACGAGTCGAAACTGGAGAGTATCCCCGCGCTCACGGCGGCGTACAGAGAAAACCTGGACGCGCTCTGCCGCCTTATGGGAATCGAGTGAATGCAAAACAGCAGACGACAGGGCTTTAACGGCTGGCTATCCCCTTTTTCTTACATAGAATTGATTTTTTAAAAATTAAAATAAGTCGCCGGAATACCGGCGCGGAATGGATGGTTGTTACGATGAAAAAGCTACTTACTTATCTCTTGGCTCTCTGCATGATTTTCTCTCTGGCCGCCTGCGCCGGCGGGAATGCCGGTTCGGAGGCGACCGAGCCGTCGGCCAGCACCGGCACGGATTGGGCCGTCTACTGGTACCTCTGCGGCAGCGACCTGGAATCCGGCGGCGGCTTTGCCACGAACGACCTTTCGGAGCTGATGGAGGTCCAACTGCCCGACAATGTGAAAGTCGTCATCGAAACGGGCGGCTCCACGGTCTGGCA
>JAJUHI010000401.1 GCA_029267955.1 Sporobacter termitidis
AACCGGCCGTATCTTTACTCATACGGAAAGCACCAAGGTCTATCCCGTGGCCGGAATCGAATTCACCCTGCCAACCACTTCCCATACGGATAAGATAGTGGAGGTGACCCCGACCTTGACAGAGGCGGACGGCTTATCCGTCGCATGGAGCCTTACCAAGAACGGTGAAGCAGCGGCGCTTGCCGATGAACTGGAAGGCTCTCTGACTGATGCCGGCGGCAAAATCCGCTTCAAGGATAAGGGCGTATACATGCTGACCGGGACGCTCACCGATGAAACCGGCAGAACCTTTGAAGCCTCACAGAACGTCACGGTCTACCCGGTGGGCTCCGTTGGCTTCTACCTGCCGGAGATCGCGCATACCGATACCAGTGTTCTTGTAAAGGCGACATTCCAGAATCTTGGGACAGCCGATATTCAGTGGTCGCTGACCAGGAACGGTGAAACCGTTCCCGTCGCTGATTACATCGAGGGAATGCTCACCGATACAGACAGCGCCGTCCGCTTTAAGGAAAAGGGCGACTATGTCCTCAAGGCCGCCTTTACCGACCCGGCTGGCAGAACCTACAGCTGTACCGCGCCGGTCAAGGTTTATCCCGTTCCCGGCATATCATACAAGCTGCCGGAAACCGCCCACACCGACACCATTGTCAGCGTGATTCCGGAAACCTCGGAATTAGACGGCCTGAAAGTGGAGTGGATGTTAGAGAACGGCTTCGGATTCCAGGATTTTGGGACTTATGTCGATGGAAGCCTAGACAACAACGGCGGCTCCATCCGCTTCAAGCACGCGGGTACCTATGAGCTGATTGCCCGAATTACCGATGAAACCGGGCGGGTATTCCTATTTGAAAACGGCGGCAGGATCGAAGTCCTGCCGGTGTTGAGCATTTCCTTTGAGCTTCCCGAATCGACCCACACCGACCGCACCGTCGACCTTCGGACCCGCGGCAACAATAACGTGCTGCCGGTGGAATGGTCGCTCACCAAAGACGGAGAGCCTGTGGAAATTACCGATGCTTTGGAGGGAACGCTGAACGCTTACGGCGGAAAAATACGGTTTAAAGAAGCCGGAGACTATACCCTGACCGCCTCCATGACAGACGCCTTGGGCAGGGTGTTCTCCTGCAGCGCATCCACCACGGTCTATCCGATCCCGTCGATTTCTCTCAGCACGCCGCAGGTATGGTGTCAACGCCGATCTGAAAATGTAGTTTTTCGGCGGTTAAATTTTGTTGATTTGTGGTGTAGGGGGATGCTTAATTCTGCCCCTGGTCAAACAGGGTGTTGACGATGTGCTGCTTCTGCTTCATGTATTCCTTTCGCTCT
>JAJUHI010000402.1 GCA_029267955.1 Sporobacter termitidis
CTTTTGAACCTTGCACCACCATTTTCCGGCGGCCTTAACTTGCTTCCCCATTATAGCACAACACGACCCCTTTTCAAGAACAAAAAGAAAATGTTTCACGTGAAACATTTTGTTGGATTCGCCGCCGGGAGGGGGCATTTTGACTTATAAATCTATTTGTAACACTATATATAGACGTATATAAGCTCAGCTCAACATCATATTGATATCCTCAATGCTCAGCTCCGGGTGCAGGGCCATATTGATGCCGTAGCCGATGAGCTTTGAGATATCGGCCACGTTGGCGTCGATCTCCTTCGGGGTAACGATCATCGCCGGCGCGTAGCTCTGAAGGGTTTCGGGATTTATATCCTTAAAGCCGGCCTCCTCCGCCAGGTCCGCCGCCAGCGTGGCCGCGTCCACCACCGTGGGCACGCCGATGGCGGTGACGGGGACGCCCAAGGTCTCCCTGTTGATGGCGGCCCTGCTGTTGCCCACGCCGGAGCCCGGCACGATGCCCGTGTCCGCCAGCTGGATGGTCCGGCACAGGCGGGAGAGCCGCCGGGACGCCAGGGCGTCCACGACGATGATCCGGTTCGGCTGAAGTTTTTCCGTCACCGCCTTGATAAAGTCGGCGCTTTCAATTCCGGTGGTGCCCAGCACGCCGGACATCAGGACCGACACCCGCCGCAAAAAGCCGAACTCCTCGGGCATTTTTTCCACCAGATGGCGCGTGACCATGGTGTGCCTGGCCGTGTTGGGGCCGATGGCGTCCGGCGTGATGGCCTCGTTGCCCAGGCCCACCACCAGGACGCTGTCGTCCTTATTCAGCTTCATCAGCTGGGCGATCTCCTCGCCGAGGACCTCCGCCCCCTGGGTAAAGGCATTTTCCTCCCGATTTATAAACCTGTCGATCTCAACGGTGATATAGGTGCCCACCGGCTTATTGAGCTGCCGGGCGCCCTCCTCATCGAGAATTTCCACCGTTGTCACCTTAAAGCCGTTTTTTTCGCTGTCCCGGGATTTGACGCCCTTGAGCTCCGTCTGCTGCTGCGCGCTCTCCTGCCAGAGCTCCTTGGCTTCGACGGCCAGGTCCGTCCGTTTTATCCACATATTGCATTCCTCCGACACGGATGTGGTTGGTTTCTTCGTTTTGTCATATGGTTCGTTTTGTCATATGGTATGGCTGATTTTTTTATTTTTTTGTAGGATTGTCAAACATCTTGGACAGTCAACATTTAAGGAAGTCGACAGGAGAAAGATAGAGGAGCGGCCTCATCGGGATAGAATTGGAACAGCGGAGATAGACAGCTAGCTGGGCGGCGAAGTCCTGGAAAGAATAAA
>JAJUHI010000403.1 GCA_029267955.1 Sporobacter termitidis
ATCTGGACGGTGAGGACGGCGACGATGAGGACGACGGGGAGATAGGGGTATGAGCAGAGAGGATTTTGCCGCGCGGCGGCCGGAAATCATCGGCGAGCGCACGCGCAGAAAATACGCCGTGCTGGTACCCATGCTGGAGACACCCGAGGGCACGTCGCTGTTGTTTGAGGTGCGTTCGGCGGGGCTCCGGCGGCAGCCGGGCGAAATCTGCTTCCCCGGCGGCCGACTGGAGCCCGGAGAAGCGCCGGAAGCCTGCGCCGTGCGCGAAACCGCGGAGGAGCTGCTCATCGACCCCGGCCAGATACAGGTACTGGGACCGGGGGACATTTTGTATTCGCCCTTCAACTCCATCATCTACCCTTACATCGGCCTGATAAAGGATTATGCCGGCACCATGTGCCGGGAGGAGGTGGCCTCGGTCCTCACCGTGCCGCTGCGGTTTTTCACGGAGCATTCGCCCGAGGTCTACACCGGCACCGTCGTCCGGCAGCTGCCGGAGAACTTCCCCTATGACCGGATCCCCGGCGGCGCGACGTACCCCTGGTCAACGGGCGTCCACGAGACGCTGTTTTACCAGTACGGCTCCCACGTCATCTGGGGCATCACGGCCCTCATCGTCCGGTCGGCGGCCGAGCTTATCCGGCAGTACGGCTTGGCCGAGAGCTGAATACAGGCAAGGCCGGCGCGCCTATCGGCGCTGCCGGCCTCGCTTTATGTACCGCTATTCGTGTCCAATTCCGTCCGAAGCGCCGGGCGCTGGTTTATCCCGGCAGCCCAGTCATCCGGTATTCAGCAAACAACATCGCCCTGCAAGCCCTTACAGCAGCATCCGCCGACCAGTCCGAGAAGGACCACGGCCGCGATGGCGATCACGATGACATTCAGGCCGGTAAGATCACTATTGAACATGTCAGTCACCTCGCTTTTCCGCTCAGACTATACTATGAAAAAGCACCGCGCGATGATAAACATTATTTTAAAACACTGAATCGGCGGCAATAACTGCCGAAAAATAATAAGGAGGAAGCGTTTGACGCCTGACAGAGGGACAGGAGTTTTTTATGAAAACCTATATTTCAAGACAACCGGTGCTGAATAAAAAAATGCAGCTGGGCGGGTACAGGCTGCACATCGATCCGGCGCAGCTCCGCCGCCTGCTGGAAACGCCGGCCGCCGAGCAACAGGAGGACGGGGCTTCCTCCGGCAGGGCGGCTTTAACCCTGTCGGCGCTGACGGACCGCGCCACGGCGATGATCAGCTGGTATGACTGGCTGACCGACGATGCCCTCCCGTCCCAGAAAAGCGCGGAGGGCGCGCCCGGC
>JAJUHI010000404.1 GCA_029267955.1 Sporobacter termitidis
GAGACGGGCGAAGAGGAGCCGGCGGGAGAGAGCGTGGCGGCCTTTGCCCAGTCGGAGCCGCCGGAGGAGGCCATGACCTTTTCCGAGGCGGTCATCGCGGCCTTCAAGGAGAGCCAGGAGGAATACTCCGATTACGCCGTGCCGGCCGGGGTCACCTACGATATGCCGGGAATCATGTTTGCGCACACCGCGCCGCTGGTCGGCACGGTGTCTTCGCCTTTTGGCTTCCGCGTGCACCCGGAGAAGCAGACGGTCCTCTTCCATTACGGAATCGACATCGCCGCGCCGGCGGGATCGGAGATCGTCGCCTTTGCCGACGGCAAGGTCATCGCGGCGGGGGAGAGCGCCACGCTGGGCAAGTATGTGCTCCTCAGCCACGGCAATGCGGAGACCCAGTACGCCCATTGCAGCGCCATCAATGTGGCCAGCGGACAAACCGTCAAAATGGGCGAGCGCATCGCCTCCGTGGGCGATACCGGCAACGCCACCTCTCCCTGTCTGCATTTTGAGCTGAAGATCAACGGCCAGTATGTCAACCCGGCCTTTTATGTCGACGAATGGTTATAGAGGTCGGCAGGCTGAAGGTGAGCGGCGCGGCGCTGTTGGCGCTATTGGCCGCGTATTTTTTTGACTCCGGCGAGGTGCTGCTTGCGGCGCTGGTCTCCGTCGCGTTCCACGAGTTGGGCCATGTGGCGTTGCTGCGGCTGTTTAACAGGCGCGCTCAGGAGATCCGGCTGGAGCTCTGGGGCGTTTCGCTGCGGCCGGACGCGCCGCTGTCGTACGGGCAGGAGATCGTCACCACGGCCGCAGGGCCGGCGATGAGCTTCCTGCTGGCGGTGCTGTCGGCCTGGGCGGCCAATCTCCAGGCGGCGCGGGGCGCGCCGGCTTCGGGGCTGTATCTCATGGCCGGTTTCAGCCTCGTCTTCTGCGTCTTCAACGCCCTGCCGGTCTATCCCCTGGACGGGGGGAAGGTAATTTGCGCCGCGGCCAGCGCGCTGCTGGGCCCGGACACGGCGGAAAAAATCCTCTGCGTCACCAGCTGCGCCGTCATTGCGGCGCTCCTGATTGCGGGCGCGGCTGTGCTCATTATAACGCGGGTAAACTTCTCGCTTCTGCTGGCGGCGGCCTGGCTTTTAATCGGCTATTGTCAACGCAGCGGCATTCGTTTAAAATCAAAGAGAAAGAGAAAAAACATCGGAAGTGGACAATGGATAAGAAGCTAGAGAGAATCCTGCACAGGGTCCAGAAGCCCGCGCGCTATACGGGCGGCGAGTACGGGCAGACAATCAAGGACAAAGCGGCGGTCGATACGCGCCTGGCC
>JAJUHI010000405.1 GCA_029267955.1 Sporobacter termitidis
CTCATCTTCACCAGCTTCGAACGCGCGATGATTTCCAAGGAGGCTTTTGAAGCCAACGGCATTGAATGGGCGCGCGAAAACCCGGTCATGACGGGCCCGTTCAAGCTCAAGCAGTATGACCGCGGCGTCAAGCTCGTCTACGAGAAGAACGAGAACTACTGGCAGGAAGGGAAGCCTTATCTGGACGGCATTGAATACCATTTTATCAGCGACACCATGACGCAAAACGCCGCGATGCAGGCCACCGGCGACCAGCGCGTGGACGTTTTGAACACCACCTCTCCGGAGCAGGTGCTGGCGCTCCAGGGCTTGGACGTATACGTCCTGTCGCTGGACAGCGGTTCGCTGAACCTCATCCCCAGCAGTCTCGATCCCGACTCCCCGTTTAACGATATCAGGGTGCGCCAGGCGATCTCCTACGCCATCGACAGGGACGCCCTCATGGCGGCCAGAGGCTTCGGCGTGATGTCGCCGGCAACCCAGCTCCTGCCCGAGGGCGTTATGGGCCGCCTGCCCGATTCTTACAACTGTACATACGATCTTGAAAAAGCCAGGCAGCTCATGGCGGAAGCGGGATATGCCGACGGTTTCTCAACCACGATCTACTGCATGCCCGGCATCGTCGACGTGGATATCGCCGTCGCGATTCAGAAAATGCTCGAGCAAATCAACATCAAGGTCGCCGTTGAAACCCCCGACTCGGGCGGATACTCGGCGCTGCGCTTCGGCGAATGGGACGGCATGCTGTTCCAGCTCTTGCGCCTGTTCCCGGGTGTGCTGAACACGATGGCGCTGAATTTTGACGTGCAGGACGATTTGACCACGAACTGGCTGAAAAGCGCGTACCGCCCCTTAGAGGAGCTTTACGACGCCTATCAGGATGCCGGCAGGCAGGAAGCGGTAAACGATGAAAAGCTGCAGGCGGCCCACAGGCTCCTGCTGGAGAATATGTGCTGCGTGCCCGTGTACAACATTGCCGACTACTACATCATTAGGAACAATGTCCACGACACCGGCTTTACGGAATGGAGCGCCAATACCGTCTGGATGCCGGCGGACGCCTGGATGTCAAAAGACTGACATGCCAGAGTGCTTTTCCCCACTTTCAACGATAACGGGGGGATTTCTTTGCTGACCTATATTGTGCGGCGGATTATCCTGGCGCTTATCATCGTCCTGCTTGTCAGCTTTGCGATTTTCATACTGATACGGATGCTGCCGGGCGACCCGATTGAAATGATCCTATCCGCAAACCAGCTTGAGAGTTATACGCAGGAGCAAATCGACGCGATACGGCGCGACAGAGGCCTTGACAA
>JAJUHI010000406.1 GCA_029267955.1 Sporobacter termitidis
ATTTAGAAAAGAAAGAGTGGTTATTATGTCAGAACAAAGAAAACTGAAATTCGAGACCCTCCAGCTCCACGTCGGCCAGGAGAAGCCCGACCCCGCAACGGACGCGCGCGCCGTACCCATTTATCAGACCACCTCCTATGTATTCCCCAGCGCCGACAGCGCGGCGGCCCGTTTCGGACTGACAGAACCCGGCAACATCTACACCCGGATAATGAATCCGACGACGGACGTTTTTGAAAAGCGCATCGCGGCCCTGGAGGGCGGCGCGGCCGCTCTGGCGCTGGCCAGCGGCGCCGCGGCCATCACCTATGCGGTGCAGAACATCGCCCATGCCGGAGATCATATCGTTTCAGCCGTTACCCTGTACGGCGGTACATATAATCTCTTCGCCCATACCTTCAAGGAGTTCGGCATCGAGGTGACCTTTGTCGATCCGGATGTGCCCGGCAGTTTTGAAAAGGCAATTCAGCCCAACACCAAGGCGGTCTTTATTGAGAGCATCGGCAACCCCAACGCCAGCCTGATCGATATTGCGGCGGTCGCGGATGTGGCCCACCGCCATAAGATCCCGCTGATTGTGGATAACACCTTTGCCACCCCTTATCTGCTCCGGCCCATCGAATACGGCGCGGATATCGTGGTGCATTCGGCGACAAAGTTCATCGGCGGCCACGGTACCTCCATCGGCGGCGTCATCGTGGATTCGGGCAAATTCGACTGGGCCGGCTCCGGCAAGTTCCCGTGTCTGACCGAGCCCGCGCCGGGCTATCATGGGGTGCGCTTCACGGAGGCGGCGGGCGCGCTGGCCTATATCATCAAAGCGCGCGTCACCCTGCTCCGGGATACCGGCGCGGCGCTGTCGCCCTTCAACGCATTCCTGTTCCTGCAGGGGCTTGAGACATTGTCGCTGCGCGTGGAACGCCATGTGGAAAACACGCTGAAGATCGTCGATTTCCTGTCCAAGCACCCCAAGGTGGAGCGCGTCAACCACCCCTCCCTGCCGGACAGCCCTTACAAGAAGCTTTATGACAGCTACTTCCCCAAGGGCGGCGCCTCCATCTTCACCTTTGAAATCAAAGGCGGCGCCAGTGAAGCGAAGGCCTTCATCGACAGGCTGCAGTTATTCTCGCTGCTGGCAAACGTGGCCGACGCCAAATCCCTCGTCATCCACCCCGCCAGCACGACACACTCCCAGATGAACGAACAGGAGCTGCTGGAATCGGGCATCAAGCCGAACACGATTCGCCTCTCCGTCGGCATCGAGCATATCGACGACCTGATTTACGATCTCGAGCAGGCGTTTTAAA
>JAJUHI010000407.1 GCA_029267955.1 Sporobacter termitidis
CTATGATATCGAGATCATGATCCCGTCAATGGACGGATACAAGGAGGTCTCCTCCGTCTCCAACGCCCGGGACTATCAGGCCCGCCGGGGCGCCATCCGCTTCAAGCGGGAGGCCACGGGGAAAACGGAGTTTGTCCATACATTAAACGGCTCCGGCCTTGCCACCAGCAGGATACTGCCCGCCCTGGTGGAGCAGAACCAGCAGAAGGACGGCAGCGTCATCATACCGCCGGTCCTGCGCCCGTATCTGGGCGGCGTTGAGCGCATCGAACCCCTGGGATAAGGATATAAACCGTATGGGTGGGAAAAGGATGAAAAAGCTCATCAGCGAATTTAAAACGTTTGCCCTCAAGGGCAATGTGATGGACCTGGCCGTGGGCGTTATCATCGGCGCGGCGTTCTCCAAAATCGTCTCCTCGTTGGTGAACGACATTTTTATGCCCTTCGCGGGCATGTTCATCGGCGGGATCAGCTTTGAAAACTGGGTGATTACCCTCCCGCAGCTTTTCAAGCAGGGTGAGCCGGTCAAAATGAACATCGGGCTGTTCATCAACACGGTCATCGAGTTTCTGATTCTGGCCGTCATCGTTTTCACCTTTGTCAAGCTGATGAATAAGCTGCTGAAAAAGAAGGAAGAGACGGCGCCGCCGCCCGCGCCCTCCAACGAAGAGGTGCTGCTGGCCGAAATCCGCGATCTGCTGAAGGAAGCAAAGGAGAAGCAACAGTAATATGGAGGATATCCTGCGGCGGGGCGCTAAGGCTATCGGTTTGTCCCTGACGGCGGAGACGGTTGAGGCGTTTCGGGCCTACAGCGCCTTTCTGCGCGAGAAAAACGCCGTCATGAACCTGACGGCCATCACAGACGAGGAGGACGTGGCCCGGCTGCATTTCCTGGACAGTCTGGCGCTGGTCACAGCGGCGGATTTTAAGGAGAAATCGGTCATTGACATCGGCAGCGGCGCCGGCTTTCCGGGCCTGCCGCTGAAGCTGGCGGAACCCAGCCTGCGCCTGACGCTCTTGGACGCCCAGCAAAAGCGCGTCGGGTTTCTCCAGGAGCTGTGCGGCCTGTTAAAGCTCGGCGACGTCCGCTGCGTCCACGCCCGGGCGGAGGAGGCGGCCTTGAACCCGCCCTTCCGGGACGCTTTTGATATGGCGGTATCCCGGGCCGTGGCGCGGCTGAACGTCCTGTGCGAGCTGTGCCTGCCCTTTGTAAAACCCGGCGGCGTCTTCATCTCCATGAAGGGCGTCTCGTCGGACGACGAGATAAAGGAAGCCGAAAACGCCATCAAGCGTCTGGGGGGCGA
>JAJUHI010000408.1 GCA_029267955.1 Sporobacter termitidis
CATCCATGAATTTGAAAAAACTGGCTAATTGGAAGTGGAGGACTTCCTTTTATCATTTCATTTCGTTAATAATTAGGATACAAAACACAGAAAACCCGGCATACGCTCACGCATAGCCGGGTTCTTCGACAAGCTGAAGAGTCCCCGCTTTCGCGGGGACTCTTATGTAAATTTTGCCTAGCGTTTACAAAATAAAGATTGCAATTGCCGCCGGGACGGTGTATGATAACATCAGTAACTCAGAAAGGAGCGTGAGATATGAGATACCGTCATACAGAAGACATCGACGATATGATCTTTGCGGACGAAGAACCTACCGTTAGCAGCAGATAATATCGGGCGATGGAAGCCAGGGTGAGATTCCCTGGATTTTTTTTATCCATTCGGCTTTATCAAAGCTTTTAATATTCTCATCCCGCCGCGTGCCCGGCCGTATTATTCCGTGTCCACAAAACCGACGTCCAGGTGGGCCCCGTCGCAGAAGGGCTTAATTTTTGAGTGCCCGCAGCGGCATAGGACAACCCGGTTGCGCGGCTCGTATTCAACGCCCTCCGCGTTTTCGATGGGGATGTAGCCCTTGACGAAAATGCCGCAGCTGGCGCCCTCCTCCGGGTCCTGGAGGATCTCGATGGCGGGCTCGTAGGACGGCTCGATGTGCCGGCCATCCTTTGTAACGGCGGTTAGGCGGCCGGCGGGGCATTCGCTGGCGGCCGCGACGGCCTCGCCGCGGAGGCAGGGGTCGCCGGACTGTTCCACCAGCTCCCAGGCGTCGCCGCTCTTTCTGTGGCAGAAGCGCGCCAGGGCGCAGCGGTGGTCGTCCAACATATCCAATCCCGGCCCCTTGATAAGCTCGGCACGTTGGATGTACGGGGTGTTTTCGGCCGTCTCCTCGCATTTAAAGCCGTCTTTCACATGGGCGCCGTCGCAAAAGGGCGCCGCCTTGGTCCTGCCGCAGCGGCAGAGGGTGTAGGTCTGGGCTTGGGGGAGGGGCCGGCCCTCGGTGTAGATGTAGCCGCCCTCATGGGGGGTGATGATTTTTTCCGACAGGGGGACGCCGCCGGTGACGACGTAGGGTCCGTTGCGCAGAATTTTAATCTTGACTTTTGACATGGCAAACCTTCTCGGATCGTTTTATCATATCTTACAACAATCCCGTCGGGATGGCAACGCCGGGACTGATTCCCGCGTTTACACCGCCGGATTTTTATGGTAGAGTACTGCCGACAGAATAAAAAAGGGGGCGTTATCATGTCCGAGATGTTTCAGTCGGCTTTTTGTCAGGTGGAATACCTTGACA
>JAJUHI010000409.1 GCA_029267955.1 Sporobacter termitidis
GATGGTCGCCGACAGGCAGGGGAGGATGGTTGTGATCTTGTCGCTTTCCACGCCCAAAAAAAGGGCGCAGCTTTTTAAAACGGGGAGGTACTGCTGTATATGCCTGTTCGTCACACTGTTCGTCACCGGTCCGCCTCCTGTTATCGCAAGTTTGTTAAATTTTTTTCGATTGTTGCAAATACAACATACCGTTGCTGCTAATTGTAGTACGATAAAGCCAACAAATCAAGGAGGAGAAAAAAGATGATCCGTAAAATCATTAAGATAGATGAAGACAAATGCAACGGCTGCGGGCTTTGCGCCACCGCCTGCCACGAGGGCGCCATCGATATCGTCAACGGCAAGGCAAAGCTCATGCGTGAAAACTACTGCGACGGTCTGGGTGACTGCCTGCCGGCCTGCCCGACGGGAGCGATCTCCTTTGAAGAGCGCGAGGCGCCGGCGTACGACCACGCGGTCGTCATGGCCGCGAAGGCCGAGAGGGAAAAGGCCAATGAAAAGCCCCTCCCGTGCGGCTGCCCGGGCACCCAGTCGAGAACGCTGGAGCGCGCGAAGGCGGCTCCTGTCCACAGCGAACCCGCCGAGAGCGAGCTGTCCCAGTGGCCCATCCAGATCAAGCTGGTGCCGGTGAACGCGCCGTACTTTGACAACGCCAACCTGCTGGTGGCCGCCGACTGCACCGCCTTCGCCTACGGCGATTTCCACCGGCGGTTCATCCGCAACCACATTACCCTCATCGGCTGTCCGAAGCTGGACGAGGGCGACTATGCCGAAAAGCTCACGGAGATCATCCGGCGCAACAATATCAAGAGCGTCACCGTCGCCCGGATGGAGGTGCCCTGCTGCGGCGGGATTGAAAACGCCGTCAAGCGCGCCCTGCAGGCCAGCGGTAAGTTTATCCCCTGGAAGGTGGTCACCATTTCAACCACCGGCGAGATACTTGAGGAGTAACAGCCGGCTTCAAATGATGAATCATTATAGAATTCTATAAATAACAGGAGGAAGTTTATGAGCATGTTTTGTTTCCAGTGTGAGCAGGCTGCCGGCGGCAAAGCCTGCACCGGCAAGGTCGGCGTGTGCGGCAAGACGGAGGAGGTGGCTCTGGGTCAGGACGACCTGACCAGAGAGCTCATCGGCCTGGCGGTTGCCTACAAGGGCGGCGCGGCGGCCGGCAAGACCCCGCCGAAGGACGTTGTCCGCCTCATGATCGAGGGTCTCTTTACGACGGTGACCAACGTCAGCTTCAATAAAGAGACAACGGCGCAGCTGACGGAGAAGGTCAGGGCGGC
>JAJUHI010000410.1 GCA_029267955.1 Sporobacter termitidis
ACAGACGATTTATTTTTTAGACAACCGCCGGCTGAGCATACCCTATGCCCCCGGCTTTTTACCGCATTGACGCTGCCGCCGGCGGCATTGTATAATATCAAAAACCGCACAGCGGTGCATCAGCAAGGAGACATGCATATGGACGGCGGCTTTGGCGGCGATATCCGGTATCATCACGAACACGAGCATGACCATGAGCATGAGCATAATCATGATCATGAGCACGGCGACGGTCTCCCCCGCGCCCGCGGGGCGGCCGGCGAGGGCCGGCATACCCACGCCCACACCCACGCAAGCTCCAAGGCCGTTTTGAACCGGCTGTCAAAGCTGATCGGGCATCTGGGCGCCGTCAAGCATATGGTTGAAGACGGGCGCGACTGCTCGGAGGTGCTCATCCAGCTGGCCGCCGTGCGCTCGGCCTTAAACGGCACCATGAAAATCATCCTGAAGGACCACATCGACCACTGCATCGTGGACGCCGTTGAAACCGGCGACACGGAGACGATTGAAGAGCTGAACAGGGCGATTGAGATATTGATGAAATAACAGAAAAAGCATAAAAAGTCCGTCCGACGAAGTCACCACGCCGGACGGACTTTTTCTATCGCGCCATTCGGCGCGTTCCCAGGGGTATTGCTGCGCAGCAATCCGATATAGTAAGACCAAAATACCCCCGGTTAGCAGGCTGTATTTAAACTTCCAGGTAGCTGTCCGCGTAGAGGGTATCGCCGCGGATGATATCGCAGGACTTGATGGTTTCCATCAGGCGCAGGTCGCAGGGATTGACGATGGCGGAGGTCAGGCCGTTCATCATGGCCATGGCCACCATGGCGGAATCCATGATCGGGCGGATGTGCTTGGGCATGCCGTTGGAAATGTTGGACAGGCCGCCGGTGGTGTTCAGGCCCATGTCGGAACACATCTTGATAAACTCCAGAACCTCCATCTGTTTGTCCTGCATGCCCTTGATGACGAGGAACAGCGGGTCAAACCAGAGATCGGCAGGGTCCATGCCCAGGGCCATGCCCCGCTCGAGCATTTCCTGGCAGTACATCATGCGCTCGTCGTTGTCCTTTGAAATTCCGGACTTGGAGCACAGGGCGAAGCAGATGGCGTCGTTGGCGGCGGCCAGGTCGATGTTTTCAATACGGTCGCCGGCGTCGGCGGAGTTGACGATGGGCTTGCCCTTGGAACGGTTGTAGACGGAGATACCCGCCTCGATGGCTTTTCTGTTGGCGGTGTCCAGGCAGAGGGGATGGTTGTCAAAGTTCTCCTGAATGAGCTTGAC
>JAJUHI010000411.1 GCA_029267955.1 Sporobacter termitidis
AAACCGCTAAATCATCCGATTTAGCGGTTTTTCATTTTTTTGACGCGGCGCTCGCCCTCTTCGTCTCCGCCAAAAATCGGCAAACGTTCAGTTTGCCGATTTTTTTGCTCCTGTTTCTCTGACTTAAATTACCGTTGGATAAAACAGAAATTAATTGGTTTGTGGATTCGCTGCGGATTTTGTGTTATGATGATGCAGGCGCGTCTTTATTTGTCTGTCTTGTGGAGGTAAAACAATGATTCAAACATACAGCCAGCTGTGCCCGGTTGTTTTTGGCCCGGGCGCAGTCAGTCAGCTTGCCGATAAGGTGAAGGAGTTTTCCGGCACAAAAGCTCTGTGCATTTATGATAACGGGGTGAAAGCCGCCGGAATCGCAGATAGAATCACAAAAGCATTATCCGATGCCGGCATTGCGATCGTGCCTTTCGATGAGGTGTTGCCGGACGCGCCGGCCCGGGTGGTGGACCGTGCCGGCAAGCTCGCCCAGGACGAAAAGGTCGATATCGTCATCGGTATCGGCGGCGGCAGCTCCCTTGACACGGCAAAGGCCGCATCGGTACTGGTGGAGAACCCGCTGCCCATCCGGCAGTATTTTGTCAGCCAGGGCGGCGCGTTTAGGACGACGAAACCGCTCATTCTCATCCCGACGACCTCGGGGACAGGGTCCGAGGTTTCCATTATGGCCGTGATACATGATGAGGAAACCCGCATGAAGGATTCTGTTTTGCGGGCGGCGGACCTGGCCATCGTTGACCCGGAGCTGACGCTGACAGTACCCAGGACGATTACGGCGCTGACCGGTTTTGACGCCTTGTCCCATGCGGTGGAGGCGTATACCACAAACCGCACGAACCCCAAAGCGGATATTCTGTGTCTTAAAGTCATGCGCCTTGTTATCAATAACCTGGAGACGGCCTGTGAGGACGGCGCCAACCTTGAAGCCCGAACAAACCTGAGCCTGGCCAGCAATCTGGCCGGCATGGCGTTTAACGATGCGTTTTTGCATTTTGGCCATGCGGTTGCCCATGAATTCGGCGTTGTGTTTCATATGCCCCACGGTGAGGCCTGCGCGCTGACCATTCCGGAGGTGATCCGGTTCTCCTCCGATGTGGCGCCGGAGCGGACCAAGAAAATTGCCGAAGCCCTCGGGGTGAATTTCCCTGCCGATTTGCCGGCGGCCGAGGTGGCGGAGCTTGCCGCTGTTAAAGTGCGCAGCCTGATGAAAAAGCTCGGCATCAAGTCTCTGAAGGAGCAGGGGATAACCCTGGAGGATGCCATGAACTG
>JAJUHI010000412.1 GCA_029267955.1 Sporobacter termitidis
AAAGAGAAAAAACATCGGAAGTGGACAATGGATAAGAAGCTAGAGAGAATCCTGCACAGGGTCCAGAAGCCCGCGCGCTATACGGGCGGCGAGTACGGGCAGACAATCAAGGACAAAGCGGCGGTCGATACGCGCCTGGCCCTGTGCTTTCCCGATACCTATGAGATCGGCATGTCCAATCTCGGTATCCGCATCTTGTACGGACTGGCCAACGCCATGGACGGCGTCTGGTGCGAGCGCGTTTTTGCCCCCTGGGGCGATATGGAGGCGGAACTGCGGGCGGCGGGCCTGCCGCTGTACGCTTTGGAGAGCGGCGACCCGGTCAGGGAGTTTGACATCGTGGCCTTTTCCTTGGGCTACGAGATGGCGTACACGAACGTTCTGAACATGCTGGACCTGTCGGGCATCCCGCTGCGCGCTTCGGACAGGCCGGCGCTGACCCCGCTGGTGATCGCCGGCGGCACCTGCGCGTACAACCCCGAGCCCATGGCCGCCTTTATCGACCTGTTCATCATCGGCGAAGGGGAGAAGGTCAACGCCGAGGTCATAGAGCTTTACAGACAGGCCAAGAAAGACGGTTTGGACAAGCCGTCATTTTTACGAAAAGCCGCCGGGATACCGGGGGTCTACGTGCCGTCGCTGTACCGGGTGGACTACAAACCCGACGGGACGCTGGAATCTATAACTCCGGCGGCGGGCGCGCCCCTTCCCGTTGTAAAGCGGATCGCCGATTTTAAAAACGAATGGTACCCCGCCCGGACAATCGTGCCCTCCACGGAGATTGTCCACGACCGGGCCGTGCTGGAGCTGTTTCGAGGCTGCATCCGGGGCTGCCGGTTCTGCCAGGCGGGCTATACCTACCGGCCCGTCCGGACGAGAGACAAGGACAGGCTCACGGAGGATGCCATCCATGCCCTGGAGCACGCCGGCTATGACGAGCTGGCGCTGTCCTCCCTGAGCACCAGCGACTATACGGAGTTAAACGCCCTGTGCGACAATCTCATCGACTGGTGCGAGCCGAAAAAGATCAGCCTGTCGCTGCCGTCGCTGCGGGTGGACAACTTTTCCGTGGAGCTGATGGAACGTGTCCAGAAGGTCAGAAAGTCCGGCCTGACCTTCGCGCCGGAGGCGGGTACCCAGCGCCTGCGGGACGTGATCAACAAGAACGTCACGGAGGAGGACCTGCTGGAGGCCTGCCGGATCGCCTTTTCCGGCGGCTGGAACGGCGTGAAGCTGTATTTCATGCTGGGGCTGCCCACCGAGACGGATGAGGAT
>JAJUHI010000413.1 GCA_029267955.1 Sporobacter termitidis
AGGGCGCAGGTGAGGTTCTTTTCGGCGAACATGGGATAAAACTCGGAGACAAGCTGTTCCAGCATGCGGGTGAGGTTGACCTTGACGGGCTCCGGCGTCAGCTGCGTGAGATTGAACCGTGTGATCTCAAAAAACTCGTTGATGAGGTCCTCCAGCCGCTGCGCCTTGTCCAGCGCCACGGAAAGGTACTTCTGCCGCAGCGTTTGGCTGATCTCCGCCTCGTCCCGCAGCAGCGTCAGATAACCGATGACGGAGGTCAGCGGCGTTTTCAGGTCGTGGGCCAGATAAACAATCAGGTCGTTTTTCCGCTGCTCGGCCTCCCTGGCCAGCCGCTCGTTGCGCAGGGCCTCGGTTTTCATGCGGTTCATCTTCTCTTCAATCTCGTTAAGCTCCGGCGGCAGATGGACGTAATCCTCTCCGCTGCCGATGAGAACCTCCGCGGCATTGACCAGCGTGTCCAGATACGAGAGGGTTTTCCGCCAGAAAAAGGTGAAAATGAGCATGACGCCGATCAGCCAGCAGATGAGAATAAAGGCAAAGCTGTTGTTGTCGATGAAACGGAGCAGGGGATAGATCGGGTTGTTTTTGTACCAGATGAAGCTGGACAAAAAGTACTTTGCCGCGATGAACACAACGATCAGGGCGGCGGTATAAATGGCGGCGGACAGAAAAAACCTGGAAAAAATCCGCTTTGTCAGCTTTTGATGATACCGGTAATTATTCAATGGTGTACCCCACTCCCCATACCGTTTTGATAAAGCGCGGCCTGCGGGACGGCTCCTGCATCTTTTCCCGCAGCCGGGCGATATGCGCCATGACCGTATTGTTGTTGTCCAGGTATTTCTCGCCCCAGACGGCTTCAAAGAGCTCTTCCGAGGAGACGACCCGGCCCCTGTTTTCGCACAGGTACCAGAGGATGGCAAACTCCGTTGGCGTCAGGGACAGCGGCTTGCCGTAGAGGGTGCAGCGGCGCGTATCCTTGTTGATGGTCAGGCCACGGAAATCGTGCATCGCCGTGCCGGCCGCCTCGTCATGGCCGCCGGCGCTTTCGGGGTGGTTGTACGTCGTGTACCGGCGAAGCTGCGTTTTCACCCGGGCGCAGAGCTCCAGGGGATTAAACGGCTTGGTGATGTAGTCGTCCGCGCCCATGGTCAGCCCGGTGATCTTGTCCATGTCCTCCACCTTGGCGGTGAGCATGATCACGGGGAAAAAGTACTTTTCCCGTATGCGCTGGCAGATGGTAAACCCGTCCATG
>JAJUHI010000414.1 GCA_029267955.1 Sporobacter termitidis
GGTGCGGTTGCCGGACCGGCAGTAGAGGACAATCACGGCGTCCCGGTCGGGCAGCTGCTCCGGCCCGGCGTCGCCAATCGTCTCCACGGGGATGTTCACCGCGCCCTCCAGGCGCTCGGCCGCGTATTCCTCCGGGGTGCGTACGTCCACCAGGATGACCGCGTCGCCGTCGTCCAGCATCTTCTTATAGGCTTCCGGCGTGATTGTCCGGTAAGTACCGGCGGCATCATCGGGCGTTTTATGATCGCCCGTCTGCCGGCCGCAGCCGGCAAGCCCCGCCGTCAGCAGCGCGGCGGCCGACAGGACCGCCAGCGCCGGCAAAAGCTTTTTGATTCCTATTGCTTTTTTCATGTCATTGCCCTTTATTTCTGATATCGTTGAGGTATTCCTCGGCAAATTTTGACGCCACCGCCCCGTCGGCCGCCGCCGTCACGATCTGCCGCAGGGGCTTTGTCCGCACGTCCCCCACGGCAAACACGCCGGGCACGCTGGTGCGGGTCGTCTCGTCGGCGATAATATACCCCTCTTCGTCCATGGCCACCTGTCCGGCGAAGAGCGCCGTGACCGGCATGCGCCCGATGGCCACGAACACGCCGTCGCAATCCAGCGTTTGTATATCGCCGGTCCTGACGTTTTCCACCCGGACGCCCGTGACCTTTTTGTCGCTTATTATGCCGGTGACCTTTGAATCCGGCAGAAACGTCAGGTTTTCAGTCTTCCGGACGGCTTCCTGATAGGTTTTGGACGCCCGGAGCGTGTCCCGCCGGTGGATGAGGTACACCCTCTTACATATCTTCGATAAAAACAGCGCGTCGGTGACGGCGGAGTCGCCGCCGCCCACCACGGCCACGGTCTTTCCCTTGTAACGCATGCCGTCGCAGGTGGCGCAGTAAGCCAGGCCCCTGTTGACAAGCGACGGCTCCTCCGGCAGCCCCAGCGGCCGCGGCGACGCGCCGGTGGCCAGAATCACCGTGTCGGCCTCTATATCCCCTTCGGTGGTATGCAGTACCTTGGGACAGGCTATCAGGTCCGCGGCGGTGACCTCGGCCAGCAGCGTCCGGGCCCCGAACCGCTCGGCCCCCCGCTTCATTTTCTCGCCCAGCTCAAACCCGTCCACGCCCTCCTCGAAGCCCGGGTAATTGTCCACCTGGCTGGTGGTGGCCATCTGCCCGCCCGGGGAGAGCTTTTCCAGGACCAGGGTAGAAAGGTCCGCGCGGGCGCAGTACAGCGCCGCGGTA
>JAJUHI010000415.1 GCA_029267955.1 Sporobacter termitidis
CCTCGCAGGCGAGGCTTTAAAAAGGAGCCTATATTACAGCCCGGTCAGGGCGTCAACGAGGCGCTCGTTTTCCGCGTGCGTCCGTACGGCGACGCGGTACCAGCCCTCGGACAGCCCGTGGTAGTTGCCGCAGTCCCGGATGAGGATGCCCTTGGCCTGCAGCTTTGACACAAGCGCCGGGACATCCGACCGGAAAAAGATATAATTGGCTTCCCCGGATACCTGTTGCATGCCGGCGGACACCAGCGCGTTTTGCAGATACGCCCGCTCCGTGCGGACCAATGCCCGGGCTTTTTCGATATAGTCGGTTTCACGAAGGGCCGCCAGCCCGGCCGCCTGGGCCAGGGAGGAGACGGCCCAGGGCTGACCCGCGTTTCTCATGCCGTCCAGGAGGGCGGTGTTTTTCGTCATGCAGTACCCCAGCCGGACGCCCGCCATGCCGTAGAGCTTTGTGAAGGCGTCCAGGATAAGCAGATTGTCATAGCCGGAGAGCTTACTCTTCAGCGAATGGGCCGCCGGATCGTCCAAAAAGCCGTTGAAGCACTCGTCTACTACCAAAAGCGTACCGCTTTCCGCGCAGGCCTCCAGGATTTTTGCCAGCAGGGCGGGGGTGACGGTCAGGCCCGTGGGGTTGTTGGGGTTGCAGATAAACAGCATGTCAACCGCCGGGGTGATCTCCCCCAGGATCTCTTCCGTCACGGCAAAGCCGCCGGCGCTTGTTAGGCTGTGATGCGACACCCGGCAGCCCACCGTTTCCAGGGCCAGCTCGTACTCGGCAAAGGTGGGCGCGGTCACAAGGGCCGTTTTCGGCTTTCTGGCAAGCGCCAGGCGGAAGATGAGGTCCGCCGCGCCGTTGCCGCACAAAATCCACCGGGGCGGTATCCCCAGCTTTTCCGACAGCGCGTTTGTCAGCCGCCTGCAGAGAGGGTCGGGGTACTTGTCCGCGCTGGCGGCGGCTTCCGCGATGGCGGCGACGACGCCCGGCGGTATCCCCAGCGGGTTGCAGTTGGCGGAGAAGTCCAGCGGGGCCGAGCCGTATTCCAGGATGTAGCCCTCAATGTCGCCGCCGTGGATTAAAGAAGACATACGATTAGCCCCCTGACGATGATGCAGATGGCGGCAAACAGGAACGCCGTGCCCGACAGGAGCCTGTTTGCCCGCAGGATATCCTCGGGCTCCACCGGCCGGTCGTCGTCGCCGATGGTTGGCTTTTCAACCAACTGCCCGAAGTAG
>JAJUHI010000416.1 GCA_029267955.1 Sporobacter termitidis
GTGCCCTGCGATCGCCCGTCGCACGGATCGCTGACGAAGGCCGCAAACGGGATCCCGCCGTTGCGGGTGATCTCCTTCGCCGCGGCCTGCATCTGCATGCCGATCTCCCAGTGCCCGGTGTGGTAGCCCAGCGCAACCGGCCGTCCGTCCCCGGCGCGGATGCCGCCCTGAGTGCCAATAATCAGCACTTCTTTGCCGGTCAGCTTGTTGGCGTCCCACCCCATCCCGGCATTCTGGGTCATGCCGAACAGGTTGCCGCTGGGAGATTCCATCAGCATTTGCGGGGTCAGCGGCAGCGCGCCCTGCGGCCCCGCCGCGTGGGTAATGACGGCATAAAACGCGTCTTCCTGCGGGGTGAAAATTTTCTCGATGGTCATGGTTATCGTCCGGCTCAGCAGAGCTTGAGCTGTTGCAGCAGGGTTTTCAGCTGCGCCTTACGCGGCTCGTCCAGCGCAGAGGCGGGCGGCAGCACGTGGGTGGAAATCGGGCGGCCGCAGAGCACAATCGCCTCTTTAATGACGTTCACAAACGGCGTATCCAGCTGATACATCTGCGGTATTTGCAGTAAGGTCTGATGATACTCAGCCGCTTTCGCCACGTCTTTATCCCGCCAGGCTTTCAGAAGATTCACCGACACCTGCGGAGCAAAGTTGCCGCTGGCCGAGATCGCCCCATCGCCGCCGAGCAGCAGGGTATTAAACAGATGATCGTCGTAGCCGCATAGCACGGTGAAGTGCGGATGGGCGGCTTTGACGGTGTGGATCATGCTGCGCAGATGGGCCACGGAGTCGATGGTATCTTTAATGCCGGCGATGTTGCTGCGCGAGTCAGCCAGGGTTTTCACCAGCGCCGGCGTCAGATCCTGCCCGGTCAGCGCCGGGAAGTTATAGAGGATCACCGGCAGCGTGACGCTGTCGGCCACCTGCTCGAAATAGCGGATCAGGTTCGCTTCAGACACCTTCCAGTAGTAGGGGTTGATCACCACGATGCCGTCCGCTCCCGCCTGCTGGGCGTGCTGGCTCAGTTCAATGGTTTCCCGGGCGTTGGTGCCGCCGGTGCCGATCAGCACCGGCACACGACGATCGACGTGATCGATAGCAAAGCGGGCAATGGTTTTACGCTCTTCGGCGCTGAGCTGGGAGAACTCGCCTCCGCTGCCCAGGAAGAACAGGCCGTCAACGCCTGCCGCGATCAGATCGTCGATCAGCGCGGCGGTGCCCTGCTTATCA
>JAJUHI010000417.1 GCA_029267955.1 Sporobacter termitidis
ACGCCAAGATTTCCGTAACGACGCCGGAGCCGACGGTTTTGCCGCCTTCGCGCACGGCAAAGCGCAGCCCCTGGTCCATAGCAATGGGACTGATCAACTCCGCCGTGATGCTCACATTGTCCCCCGGCATCACCATCTCCACCCCCGGATTGAGCTGCACCACCCCCGTGACATCCGTCGTCCGAAAATAAAACTGCGGCCGATACCCATTGAAAAACGGCGTGTGCCGCCCCCCCTCTTCTTTCGTCAACACGTACACTTCCGCCTTAAACTTGGTGTGCGGCGTGATGGTCTTGGGCTTCGACAGCACCATCCCCCGCTCCACGTCCTCTTTCTTCGTCCCCCGCAACAACACCCCGATGTTGTCCCCCGCCTGCCCCTCGTCCAATACCTTGCGGAACATCTCCACGCCCGTCACCACCGTGGTCTGCGTGGGCCGTAACCCTACGATCTCCACTTCGTCGCCCACCTTGACGATCCCCCGCTCGCAGCGCCCCGTCACCACGGTGCCCCGCCCGCTGATGGTAAAGACGTCCTCGATCGGCATCAAAAACGGCTTGTCGATCGGCCGCTGCGGCGTCGGAATGTAGGTGTCCACCGCCTCCAAGAGCTTCAAAATGCTCGGCACCCCCAACGGCCCCTGGTCCCCTTCCATCGCTTTCAACGCACTGCCGTGAATGATCGGCGTCTTGTCCCCCGGAAACCCATACTTGGATAGCAACTCCCGTACTTCCAATTCCACCAACTCCAACAACTCCTTGTCGTCGACTTTGTCCGCCTTGTTCAAAAACACCACGATGTACGGCACCCCCACCTGCCGCGCCAGCAAAATATGCTCCCGCGTCTGCGGCATCGGCCCGTCCGCCGCCGAGACCACCAAGATGGCCCCGTCCATCTGCGCCGCCCCCGTAATCATGTTCTTCACATAGTCCGCGTGCCCCGGACAGTCCACGTGCGCATAGTGCCGCTGGTCCGTCTCGTACTCGACGTGGCTAATGGCAATGGTCATGATCTTGGTCGCATCCCGCCGCCCCTGACTCTCGCTCGCCTTCGCCACCTCATCGTAACTCACAAACTTCGCCATCCCCCGATCCGCACACACCTTCGTCAACGCCGCCGTCAACGTCGTCTTCCCATGGTCCACATGCCCGATCGTCCCAATGTTCACATGCGGCTTCTTCCGCTCAAATTTCGCCTTCGCCATACCTCGCTCCT
>JAJUHI010000418.1 GCA_029267955.1 Sporobacter termitidis
AACCCGTGTCCTTTTTAATCCGTTGATTTTAATGCTGCAGGGAATACCCGCCGTCGGCGGTGAAGACGGCGCCGGTGACAAGGTCCGATGCGTCGCTGGCGAGATAGGCGGCCAGAGCGCCGATCTCGATGGCCTCGGCGAAGCGGCCGATGGGGATCTGCTGCGCCAGGAACTTCATGGCCTCCTCGGGGATGCCCTTGGTGAAGTTGGACTTTGTAAAGCCCGGGGCGATGGCGTTGACGCGGATATTGTGGGGCGCAAGCTCCGCGGCGATACACCGGGTGAAATGGTTGAGCGCCGCCTTGGCGGAGGCGTACGCCGTCAGGAAGGGGGTGTTGATGATCTCGCCGGCGTTGGAGGTGATGTTGATGATGTGGCCGCCCTTGCCGGAATCGCGCATGTGCTTGGCGACGAAATAGCACATGCGGACCGCGCCGTGCAGGTCGATCTCAAAGCACTCGAACCAGGAGGTGAGCTTCTCGTCCATTTCAAGGAGCGGACCGGCCGTGCCGATGCCCGCGTTGTTGACCAGCACGTCGATGTAGCCGAAATCGGCGATGGCACGGCTGACCGAATCCTTGACGTTGTCGTGGTTGCCGATGTTCGTCTTGTAAAACGTGTATTTGCCGCCGTACTTGCCTTCAAGATCCCGGATGACCTCCAGGGCGGTTTTCTCGTCCCGGGCGAATATGGCCACATTTGCGCCCTGGTGGGCCAGCGCCTGGGTGATGCCGAGGCCGATGCCCTTTTGGCCGCCGGTGACGATGGCGTTCTTACCCTTGAGAGAAAACGCGTTTTCCATGGATGTGATGTACATATAGAAAAACCTCCTGTGTTTTTATTACTTGACAAGCACCTTTTTAAGCCGCGCAAAGCGGGGGAGGCCGTTTTCAAGCACACGTTTGTTCTCACCCTGGATAAGGGGCAGCGCGTAATCGATAAAGGCACCGGTGACGTTGTTGCCCTCGGCGTTGATCCATTCCCGGGGCACCTTGCGCTCCACGTTGGCGACGGCCGACAGCGGCTGCAGGATGAGCCGGCAGGCATAGCCGCCCCCGGAGGTGTCGCGCTCGATGGCCACCATTTTGCCGGTTTCGCCGGCCACGGCGCGCTCCACGGCGTGCTTGCCGGCAAGAAACGCTTCGTCGATATCCGTCTGGGAGGCCAGGTGGGCGCCGCAGCGCTGCAGGAGGCTCAGCTCAATCCCGCGGAC
>JAJUHI010000419.1 GCA_029267955.1 Sporobacter termitidis
CCTTTGGCCACAGCGCCCACGTCCAGGGACATGGCGGGGTCCTTCAGATAGACGGTGCACGCCGCCTCGTCGATGATCATGTCCTCAATATTGGTATGCTGCGACGCCTCTGCCAGCAGCTCCATCGGCGGCAGCTGGGCGCTTTCAGGGTCGTCCAGCCCGGCCGTCCGGTAATCGTGCCATATTTTCAAAACGGCCCCAAAGGCCACGTTGACGGCCCCGCCGGTGGCGGCGTACTGCTGCTTTGCAAGCTTCAGCAGGTCGATGATCCGCCTGTCCACCTCGACGGGCGCAATCCCGGCGTTGTCGTTGATGGTTTTGATGTTGTTTATCCCCTCGTAGGTATTGTAGATGTCGTACAGCTTGTGGTACTCCTCCAGCAGGCTGCGGGTTTTCTCCGCCAGGGCCTTGAAGCTCTCCTCACTGTCAGAATACCCGACGATGACCGTCACCGTATCAAACAGCGACAAAAATTCGGCCTGATACCGGTTTAAGGACGGGCCGCCGGGCGCTTTGCCCCCCGTGCAGCCCGATGTGAGTAGGAGGATGAGACACAGAAGGACGGAGACGGTTTTTTTCATAAAATACTCCTCGCTGCGGATTTGCTGGTAACAGGCAAATGATATTCGAAAATGAGATCAGATGCAACCTTTTCCGCCGTATTTGCGCATAAAAGGAAAACCGGAGAGGCCGCGGCGGCCTCTCCGATAAGTTTCATGCAGCGGCTGCCTATACGCGGGGCATGCCGTGATTAAACGGCCGCAGCCTACGCGGCGGCTTTCGCGATGACTGCCTGGAAGTCGGTGATGTGGACCGTTACCGAAGCTTTCAGGTCCGCGTCGGCGGCGTAGCCTTCGCTGACGGCAATCCCCGCAACCTCGGCGGGCGTCTTGCCGGTGACATAGGCGGCAAAGGCGGCGGCCTGCTCGTTCCACTCCTTGCCGATGGAAGACGCCTTCTTCATGCCGTAAGCGTCGCCCAGCTCGTTCTTTGTCTGGGGCGCAACGGTCAGGTCGGTCGTGATCTTGCCGTTAGCGTCAAAGTTGATGTTGCTCTGGGAAGCGTCGATGATGCAGCTGGTGATCACGCCGGCTGCGTTTCTCGTGATGGCGGTGTAGGTAGAATAGAACTGGATGAGGCCTTCTGCGTCGGCGGCGACATCCTTGGACTTGGCGATGCTGGTCACCGTGCCGACGCTCAGTTTATC
>JAJUHI010000420.1 GCA_029267955.1 Sporobacter termitidis
TTATAAAATGTTTTTTGACACGGCCTCAGATTTAAGCCGCCGCCTGGTCATCGACAACAGATATGTGGCGCTGTTTCCCCATATCATGGGATACGCGCTGTTTTTAAGCGCCTTTTTCAGCGTCTTCGGCGTCCATTACCTTCTGCCGCCTGTCATCAACGCGGCTTTGTCCGTCGTGTCAATGGCGCTGCTGTACGACATTTGCAGGCGGCTTTTCGGCAGGGAGACGGCGGTGACCGCCGCCCTTTTGTGGACCGTTTTCCCCTCCCAGACCATATTCAATATGATGGCGCTGTCGGAGCCCCTGTACTGCACGCTGCTTTTGGCCATCTGGGCGCTGCTGGTCTTCTTTCACACGCGACGGGCGCCGCTGACGGCAGGGCGGATTGCGCTTTTGGCCCTGGCGCACTCGGCGCTGCTGGTCTTATTCAACATGACGCGGCCGTTGGCCGCCATACAAATCGCGGCCTTTGCCGCCTGGCTGCTTTTTGTCGACAGAGCGCCGGCCCGGATAGACGCGGGCCGCGGAAAGGCTTTGTTCCTCGCGTTGACCCTGGCTTTTTACGGGGTTTTGAGCCTGGCGGCCAATCAGTACATCACCCTGCGGCTTGGAGAAAAGCCCGCCGGCATCCCCGGCTACAGCCTGTGCGTGGGGTTTAACGCCGACAGCAGGGGTACCTACAACGAGCATGACGCCCGGCTTTTATCCTCCTACAACAGCCGGGCCGGCTGGAGCGCGGACAGGGTGCAGCGGCAGATGTACAGGGACGCGCTGGAAAAGCTGAAAAGCGGCGGCATCAACTACCCCAGATTGTTCTACGATAAATATCTGGTGCTCCTCGGCGACGACAGCTCGGCGGTCTATTACGCCCGCTCGGTCCTCCGGCACAGCCAGTACCTGGCCGTCGCCTTAAACATCTTCTACTTCTCTGTCGTCGTCTTCGCCCTGGTCGGAGCCGTCAGGGCGATGCGGACAGGCAACGCTTCGCCGCTTTTTATGGTCTGCCTGTTCGCCGTGGGCCTCATCCTGGCGCAGCTGCTGGTGGAGGTGGCCGGGCGGTATCACTACGCCGTCGCCGTCTCGTTTTTGATTCCGGCCGCCTTCGGCCTTAGCGGAACATCAAAGCAAAAGGCCGATTTTTAGGGCATTATGTTTATGTACAATACTCAAAATATGCTGTATCATGGGTGCCGGGAGTGTGAAAAA
>JAJUHI010000421.1 GCA_029267955.1 Sporobacter termitidis
ACACCCGACGGTCAGGAAACCGGCGGACAGGAAATTGCCGGCGGATAGCGAAGCTTGCCCCGACTAAGCCGGCCGCCCGGGGACCACGGTTCCTCAGGCGGCCGGTTTTTCACTCCGGGAGACGAGGCCCGCGACACCCAGAGAGGATAAAATGATAAAAATCTGGAGCATGAAATAGTGGTACCTGTTTTGAGACTCCAGCAGCATATGCAGAGCCGCCGTACCCACAAAGAGCAAAATGAGCGCCTGGGCGGGGCTGACCGTCTTTTGCCGCAGCAGCTGCGCGGCGCAGACCGCCGAGAAGAACAGGGCGGCCAGGTAGAGATAATTGTTGAGCGCCGATATCCGGGCGATAAAGCCCTCGAGAGCCGGCGTCAGGGCGCCCTGCTGGGACAGGAAGAGCGTTGTCCAGTACGCGCCGTAGTCGTCGTTGCCCCACAGCAAGGCGTATTTTTGGATGCCCAGCCGGATAACGCCAACCGGGTTTGCCGCAATCCGCCGGAGCGCCACCTCCAGGCTGGCCTCCTGGGCCTCCTTGGCGGAATTTGTCCGCGCGAACTGTTCGGCGAAGAAATCCGCGTCCTCCTGATTCCAGGCGCCGTTGGATTCGGTGTTGACGCCCACCATCAGGTTAAACCCGAAGGAGGCGGTGCTGCCGGGCAGCTCGTAGGCGATATTGCTTGAAATGGCTTTGCCGATAAAATGGTTGCAGATCAGAAAAATAACAAGGACGAGAGCGGCCCGAAACCACCCCTGGCAGGCCGCCCGCGTAAATCTTCCGTTGAGCATTTTTTCGTTTTTGTTAAAATGCACCACGCAGGGGATAAAGCAGAGGATAACGGCAATCAGCAGGACCGACGATAAGGGGCGGACGCCGTTTGCCAGGGCCAGCAGGGCCCCCAGGGTAACGCACAGGAATACCGACCCCTCGATGGTGCTTGTTTTGGCGGGGTACCGGAACAGGTAGATGAACAGCCGGACACAGAGCAGCAGCAGGCAGGTAAAGCTGGGCTCGGACGCCAAAATGGCCCCGTAGAGGATCTGAGACGGCCAGAAAGCCGCGGCGACAAGGGCAATAAGGCCGGCCAGCCGCCCCGATAAGGTGCGCGCGATGCGGTAGACAAGATAAGCCGAGGCAAGGCTCAAGGTCATGTTGAGATACAGCCCCGCCTGCACCGACGGGCCGGTGATGCGAAACAGCAG
>JAJUHI010000422.1 GCA_029267955.1 Sporobacter termitidis
CCAACGCCGGATCGATCGCTTCCGCTTGAACCGCCCGTTTCTTATTGCCCACTTTTTCGGCCAACTCCGAGATCTTCGCGACGATCTTCTTAATTTCGGCGTGAGCCAGCTCGAGCGCTTCGAGCATGACGGCTTCCGGCAATTCATTGGCCCCGCCTTCCACCATCATCACGGCGTCGGCGGTCCCAGCCACCACCAAATGCAGTTCGCTCTTTTCCATGGTGTCAAGGTCGGGGTTCACGATGAATCGGCCGTTGACACGCCCGATCTTCACACCGGCAACCGGCCCTAGAAACGGAATGGGCGAGACAGCCAGGGCGGCGGCCGCGGCCGTAATCCCGATCACATCCGACGAGCCGGTCTTGTCCGCTGAAAGCACGGACGCGATCACCTGCGTTTCAAAGTAATACCCCTCCGGGAACAGAGGTCTCAAAGGGCGATCGATGAGGCGGCTCGTGAGTATTTCTTTCTCGGACGGCCGCCCCTCGCGTTTAAAGTACCCTCCAGGAATTTTCCCGGCCGCGTAGGTTTTTTCCTGGTAATCGACGGTCAGCGGGAGAAAGTCCGTGCCCGGTTTGGCCGTCTGCGCCGCCACGGCCGTAGCCAAGACCACCGTATCTCCGTACGACGCCCATATCGATCCGTCCGCTTGCTTGGCGACCCTCCCCGTTTCCAGCCGGAGGGTGCGGCCTGCGATTTCCATTTCAACCGAGTGCACCATCTATGGTCTCCTTCCTTATGGTCCCACAGATGCCCACAGAGATAAGCTCTACGCATAGCCGTTGAAGAATTCGGCTCCAAACGACGGCGGAAACGGAGCGCCGCTTCCGTAACATCCTCGCCGCCCGAACGTTGCCGAGGAGAGCCTATGTCCGTGTTCACCTGTGTGACGTACTTATGATCCCCGCGGTGGGCCCCGACCTCACCGCGCCATCCATCTTTTACTTTCGAATGCCCAGTCGATCAATGAGCGCCCGATATCCGGCCTGATCAATGCCGCGGAGATAATCCAGCAGCCGACGTCGACGCCCGACCAATTGCAATAATCCTCGGCGGGAATGGTGATCCTTCTTGTGAGTCTTGAAATGCTCGGTCAGGTAGGTAATGCGGTTGGTCAATACCGCAATTTGAACCTCCGGCGATCCGGAATCTTTTTCATGTCTCCGATGCTGTGCGATCAACGCTGCTTTCGCTTCTTTCTGC
>JAJUHI010000423.1 GCA_029267955.1 Sporobacter termitidis
ATAGTGCATTCATTTGTCCTCAGGCTGCGCCGACCAGCCAGAACCGGATCGCCATAAACAGCGCCAGCGCCAGGGTCGAAGACACCCACATCAGTCGAATCGTTCGGGAAATATCGTCTTCGGAAACGTCGCGCGTCGCCTCGCCAATCCACGGCTTCTCCACGCGCTGACCAAAGTAATCGTTAGGGCCGCCAAGCCGAATGCCGAGCGCCCCGGCGACGGCGGCCTCCGACCATCCGCAGTTTGGGCTGCTGTGGTTGTAGCGATCGCGCCAGCCGATGCGCAACGCGCGGCCACTCGCTTCACCACAGAGGAGAGCGGCGAGGCTGATAAGCAGCCAGCTCAGGCGAGCGGGGATAAAGTTGGCGACATCATCAAGGCGGGCGCTAACCATGCCGATGGCGCGGTATTTTTCGTGCTTATAGCCGACCATCGAATCCAGGGTGTTGACCGCTTTATAGGCCATCGCCAGCGGCGCGCCGCCGAGCAGCAGGAAGAAGAGCGGCGCGATAATCCCGTCAACGGTGTTTTCCGCCACCGTCTCAACAACCGCGCGATTAATCTGCTGCGGCGCAAGCTGCGACGTGTCGCGCCCGACAATCCATGACAGCTTGCTACGGCTTTCCGCCAGATCCCCCGCGCGCAGCGGTCGCTCGACGTCCCGCGCCGACTGCGCCAGACAGCGTCCGGCCAGCACGGTGAAAATCATCCAGACCTCAACCAGCCAGCCAAGCCACGGATGAATCCTCTGCGCCAGCGTCAGCACGCCCCAGCAGACGCCCCACGTCAGTCCGACTACAACTATCCACATCGCCCCGCCGCCGATGCGCAAGGCAACATCGCTACGGCAATAGCGGCGCACGCCGCGCTGAACGGCGGCGATCAGGTTGCCAATCCAGCGCACCGGATGCGGCCAGCTTTGCGGATCGCCGATGATAAAATCGAGAAGCCAGGCAACGCCCCATGCCAGTAGCGTCATAGCGCGCTCCTTGCCGCAGCCAGCCAGTGTTTGAGCATGGTGGGGCGCTGCGCAAAGTGCAGGTGCAGATAGCTGGCGAACGCGTTGCCCACCTGCCAGCCGCCGGACCACTGCTGAAGGGTCATACCGTCGCGGACCTTGCGGCAGGCCAGAACCGCCGGGGACTCGGGAGTAAAATCCGAGTAGTGAAATTCATGTCCGCGCAGGGTTTCGCC
>JAJUHI010000424.1 GCA_029267955.1 Sporobacter termitidis
CATCGTCTCACTGGTGAGCGGTGCAGACTGCGCCGTCAGCGGCGTGGCATTGGCCGAAGGGGTTTTATCGGCGGCGGTCATGAGCGGAGAAACGGTTTTGCCCTCAGGCTCAGGAGCCTTCCCGTTCGCTACGCCCTTCACAGGGTTGACCGTTTCAGCCCTGGTGACGCTGCGGGTCACCAGCTGTTGCAGCTGCCACTGCGGGCTCTCTTCACCCTCACCGTCGGTGAGCGAAACCCCTTTAAGAGCTTCTGCCAGCCCCGGCGGCGCGGCGAGCAGCAGACCGTCGGCATCCGTCACCGGCGCATCGTCGGCAAGCTGTTGCGGCAGTAAATCTGCGGACAACCCCGCCAGCGCGGCTTCCGGCATGGCTGCCAGTGCCTGCGGGTCGAGCCCCGGGAAAAACTGCACCAGTTCAGCCAGCTTGTCATCCAGCGCCAGGCTGAAGCCGTCGTCAGCCAGTAAACCGCCCTTCGGTTTGCCCTGTGCTCCCCCACCCAGTAACAGGGCGGCAATATCTATGTTCATAGCCTTTCTCTCTTTTGTCCGGCACGCTGAGCAAATTCATCCATTAGCTTTTGTTCATATCGGCTCTGAACTAACGCCTGCGCCGTCGCCCGGCGTTCAATCAGCGTTTCAAACGCGTTCAGGCGCTGCTTGTTTTGCACCCAGTTCTTTTTCACCTCGTCTACCGCCTTTTCGCAGGCGTTCACGTGGCCTGCCTGCTGCTTTACCACCTGCTTCAGCGACAAAATAAACGACTGGTGATTCACCAGATCCGCCACCGACATACCGCCGCCCATCATCCCCTGACGCAGGGACTGCTGGTACTCCTGCTCATAGTGCTGAAGCTGTTCGTGCTGAGTCATCGCCTGCTGGAGCTGCTGCTGAGCACCGCCCAGCGCGCGTGTGGTCTGCGTTAGCGTCTCCTGCGCCTTGTCGCGCAGCAGAACCATGGGGTTATGTGCTTTCATCACACCTCCGGCTTAGTCTTTAATATCCGGGAAAAGCCCGGACAGGGCGCGAATGGCGTCGTCATAGCCGCTGCGCTCGTGGATCGCCTGGTGGAGGAACGCCTCCAGCGACGGGTATTTGTCGATAGCCTGATCCAGCATCGCATCGCTCCCTTTGACGTACGCCCCCACGCTCACCAGGTCGCGGTTGCGCTGATACGCGGAGAGCAGCTGTTTAAAA
>JAJUHI010000425.1 GCA_029267955.1 Sporobacter termitidis
ATATCGGCGATAACCGTGAAGGTGGTGATAACCCTGAATTTCTCCTGCGCCGAGGCCGGCGCCGCGGCCAGCAGGGCCAGCGCGCTGGCCAGCAGCAATGATTTCAGCGGTGTCAGGTGCAGCATAGGATCCCTCGCAATGGTGTGGTTAATTTCCCAGCGTTTATAGCCATTGCTATGTTATATAGCACAAGCTATTTATAAATGAAAATAATTCTTATTTGCATGCGTGGATAATGATTAGAGCGAGAACGATTTTGTCACGGGGATTTAAATTAACCCGGGCTGCATTGTGCTGACCCGGGTGATATGCGGTATTCGGTTTACCGGCTCGCAAGCCGGGCGCCTTCGGGGGAAAGTGCTGCGTGTGTGCTGGGTGGCGGCGACGCCTTGCCCGACCAGCAACACCTGCGATGATAAATAAATAGCAGGCGAGGTTACACCAGCTCGTCTTTATTAATACCCAGCCGCTTCATGCGCGACAGGAGCGTGGTGCGCTTCAGCCCCAGCCGCTGGGCGGCGCCTTTCGGCCCGGCCACCACGCCGTTGCTCTCCTTCAGCACCCGGACGATCAGCTGATATTCATCTTCGCCTTCCTCAGGCAGGACCTCTGGCGACCGCGGAGGCTCGACGTTATCCCGCTCCGGCAGGGAGAGCTGCAGTACGTTGCCGCGGGTGAGTAACACCGCCCGTTCGATAACGTTTTCCAGCTCGCGCACGTTGCCCGGCCACTCCATGCGCGTCAGGGTACGCAGGGTCTCCGCCGGAATGCTGTCGATGTTGCGCCCCATGCGGCGGGCGATTTTGAAGGTAAAGGCCTTCACCAGCAGCGGGATATCGTCGGGGCGCTCGCGCAGCGGCGGCAGGTGGATCGGGAACACGTTGAGCCGGTAGTAGAGGTCGCTGCGAAATTCCCTGTCGATAACCATCTGCTTAAGATCGCGGTTGGTGGCGGCGATCAGTCGGACGTCGGTCTGGATCAGCTTGTTGCTCCCCAGGCGCTCGAACTCCTGCTCCTGGAGAACGCGCAGCAGCTTGGGCTGCAGCTCCAGCGGCATATCGCCCACTTCATCAAGGAACAGGGAGCTTTTGTCCGCCAGTTCGAAGCGGCCGATACGCTGGGCGCTGGCCCCGGTGAAGGCTCCGCGTTCGTGGCCGAACAGATCGCTCTCCAGCAGTCCGGCGGGCATCGC
>JAJUHI010000426.1 GCA_029267955.1 Sporobacter termitidis
GGAGAAGACCATGATGGAGCAGGCCATCAAGGATGAGGAGGAGCGGTACAGGACCACCCTGCTGTCGGTGGGGGACGGTGTGATTTCAACGGACGCCCAGGGGCTGGTGACCGTCATGAACCCCGTGGCGGAAATGCTGACAGGCTGGACCCAGCAGGAGGCCGTCGGCCGGCCGCTGTTTACTGTATTCAGCATTATTGACGAGCAGACAAAAAAGCCCTGTCATAACCCGGTCAACATCGTTTTAAAGTCGGGGGAGAGCTACAAATCCCCCGGTATGATTCTGCTTGTGTCAAAGACGGGCATCGAGACGCCGATTGAGAACAACGCCGCGCCCATTAAAAACAGCAACGGCCAGATTACCGGCGTGGTTATTGTGTTCCGGGATTTTTCCACCTACCGGGACCGCCAGAAAAAAATCGAGTATTTGAGCTTCCACGACCCTCTCACAGACCTGTACAACCGGCGTTATATGGAAGACGCCATTGTCGCATCTGATAAGAAAGACCAGCTGCCGTTGACGGTCATGGTTGTCGACGTCAACGGCTTGAAGCTCACGAACGACGCCTTCGGCCACAAAATGGGCGACAATCTGCTGATCACGGTTGCCAGGGTTTTGAAGGAGGCCTGCAAACAGGACGCCACCATCGCCCGGATGGGCGGAGACGAGTTTATGGTCATCCTGCCCCGGACAAGCGCGGAAAAGGCGGAAATCATCAAGCAGCGCATCATCCGGGCGGCCGCTTCGGCCAAGCTGGAATCCATCATCGTCTCCCTGGCCATCGGCTACGCGGTCAAGGAGCGGCCGGAGGAGCTCATCGAAAACACCATCAAAGCCGCGGACAACGCGATGTACAGGGAAAAGCTGAGGTTCGGCAAAACCATGCGCAGCCAGACCATTGAATCCGTCCTGCGCAATATCAATTACAAATACGACCGCGAGCAGCTGCATACCGAGCGCGTCTCCCAGTACTGCGAGGGCATCGCCAGGGCGATGCGTTTCCACGAGCGGGAAATCGGCGAAATCAAAATCGCCGGCGCCCTGCACGATATCGGCAAGATCATTATCCCGCAGGAGATACTCAACAAGCCCGCGAAACTGACCAAGGAGGAGCTCGCCGTTGTCAAAAAGCACCCGGAAACCGGTTACCAGATCCTGCGCTCCTCCGATGAGTA
>JAJUHI010000427.1 GCA_029267955.1 Sporobacter termitidis
ATGAAGTGGTGATTCAGGAGTCGATCTTTACCCGCCGGGGCGTTGACCGTATCCTGCGCTACGCCTTCGAGCTGGCGCAAAGCCGCCCGCGCAAAACGCTGACCTCGGCGACGAAATCCAACGGGCTGGCCATCAGCATGCCCTACTGGGATGAGCGGGTGGTGGAGATGGCCAAAAACTATCCCGAGATCCGCTGGGACAAGCAGCATATCGATATTCTCTGCGCCCGCTTCGTGCTGCAGCCGGAGCGGTTTGACGTGGTCGTCGGCTCCAATCTGTTCGGTGATATTCTCTCCGATCTTGGCCCGGCCTGCACCGGTACCATTGGTATTGCGCCATCGGCCAATCTCAACCCGGAGCGCACCTTCCCGTCGCTGTTCGAGCCGGTCCACGGTTCAGCGCCGGATATCTACGGGAAAAATATCGCCAATCCGATCGCCACCATATGGGCCGGGGCGATGATGCTTGATTTTCTCGGGAACGGCGATGCGCGCTATCACGCTGCGCACAACGGCATCCTGGCGGCAATTGAGCAGACGATCGCCAGCGGGCCGAAGACGCCGGATATGCAGGGCAGCGCGTCAACGCAGCAGGTCAGCGACGCCGTCTGCAAAGCTATTTTGGCATAATTATCCCGGCCGCTCCCAGGTCGCGCTACGGCTGACCTGGGCTACAAAAGGCACGATAATGGAGTGAGTAGGCCGGGTTAGGCGCAGCCGCCACCCGGCACAAAATCGTCTCCGCGCCTGATGCCATCGCCCGGCGGTGCGGCGCTTGCGCGGGCCGACTGACGGTCAGAGCCGGATTAATCGATATAGTTATCAGTTTGCAACGGTTTCGCCCCGGAAAAACGGTTGTTCTGTGTTATGTCCGGGCAGATGGCGCTCCCGATATGTCTTCTGCGTTAAGTCTCTCCTGGCACCGGGAGCACATAGGGAGAGGCCCGTCGCCACCTCCACCAGCATCCACGGGCTCCGGCCAGCGGCGCGGGCCGGATAACCGATCACAACTCCAACTCGCGGCGCAGCAGTTGCGCGATAGCCTCGCTGCTCTCTGCGGATACCAGCGCCTGGCGGAACTCGGCGTGCATAATGCGCCGCGCCAGGCGCGAGAAGATGCGCATATGCTGGTCGCCCGCCGAATGCTTGTTTAGCGTCAGCATAATCACAAACTGC
>JAJUHI010000428.1 GCA_029267955.1 Sporobacter termitidis
CGCCGCCCGGAAACGATCACCTTCGCGCCCTCCCAGGCAAACAGGACGGCGCTGGCCCTGCCGATGCCGGAGGTGGAGCCGGTGATGAGGGCCACCTTGCCGGCGAGCCTGCCGGAAGCCGGGCGCAGGCCGGTGATTTCTTCTTCGATGTATGCCATATGTATCCTCCGAAAGGCTAATATTTAACGTCCCAGAACTTAAAGTTATAATTTTCGGTCACGGCCATGGACATGTCCTTCACGTACTGGGGCGGCTGGGCAAACAGGCACTTGCGGCTGATCCAGCCGGAACCGGCCCGGTTAAGGGACGCCATTGTTTCCGCCGTTTTCACTGTGACGCTCAAAACGTCCACCACCGGCACCCCGTCCACCTCGGTCAGGCCATTGGGATAAAGGTGCTCCGCGCCCGGGGTCAGGCGCACGGTGGGCGACATGAGCGAGCAGCCGGGGATAATGACCTCCGCGCCGTCGTCAATGAGCTTGCGGGCCGTTTTGATGAAGGCCTCCACCGTGTCCAATGAATCGGTGAGCCCCTCCTCAAGCCCCGCGTCCCAGCCGTCGATGGGGCGCTGGCCGATGCAGCGGTCCTTCAGGCCGTATTTGCAGAGATGCTCCTCGGTTTCGGGGATGTTGTAGGGCGATATGTGGACGATGCCGAACTTATAGCCCATCAGCGATGCGTGGAACATGGCGGTTTCGCCGATGCCCACCACCGGGATATCCAGCGCCTGCCGCAGCTCCCAGAGCATCGGGTCGCCGAAGCAGTTGATGACGACGGCGTCAAAGCCCTCCTCCCGGGCGTTTCTGGCGGCGTAATACACCATCCGCGACGCCAGATGGTCGATGTACCGGTAATAGGCCATGTCGATGGGGCCCATGCCCCATTCGGAGAACCGGAAGACGATTTCCGTGTCCGGATTCTTGACAAGGCCGATGTTCCGGCGCATCAGGGGGACGTACGCATTCTTCGCAAAGTCGCCGAATTCACCGTCTTCCTTGCCTGTGGGAATATTGACATAGAGAATTTTCATGGCTTTTTCACACTCCCGGCACCCATGATACAGCATATTTTGAGTATTGTACATAAACATAATGCCCTAAAAATCGGCCTTTTGCTTTGATGTTCCGCTAAGGCCGAAGGCGGCCGGAATCAAAAACGAGACGGCGACGGCGTA
>JAJUHI010000429.1 GCA_029267955.1 Sporobacter termitidis
CGGGTGACTTGATTGAATAAAAAAGCTGCCGACAAGACGCTGCACTTTGGCGGTGTGGCCGAGATGTGCGCCGTTGCGCTGATGATCGTCGCCTTTATTGCCGGCACCTATGTGGAGCAGGCGCTGTGGGGCATGCCCGACAGGGTCAACTTCCGGCAGTGCCTGCCCTGGTTTGTGGCCTTTACCGCCGGCGTCATGTACTTCAACGGCGCTTTTGACCTGACGCGAAGGGTCCATTACCTGGCCTTTTCCCTGTTTACCTCCATCATCATCATCAATCTTTTAATGATGGCGCTGCCGTTTTTCGAGGTGCTGTACTTCGTCCAGGTGACAACGCTGCTCATCATCATCCTTTTGGAGTGCCTGATGATGTCGTTGTGGCTGCTGGTGTTCCGCAAGCTCTGGCTGAAAACCCATAAACCCTTAAACACCGTCGTCATCAGCGACGATAAGCGGCGGGGCGGTGAAGTGGCCCGGAAGATCAACGGATATTCCCACACCCACCGGGTGAAAGACATCGTTGTCAACAACGGCATTGATTACCACGCGGTCATCGCGGCGTACGACGCCATCGTGCTGGTCAACGCGCCGCTGGATAAGAAAAACGAGATTGCGTTGGAGTGCTGGAACCAGCAGAAGGAACTCATTATTGTCCCCGATATTTACGAGCTCATCGTCAATAACGCATCCCTTCTCCAGTTTGACGACCAGGTGACGTACAAGGTCAAGTCCCTGGGGCTGACAAAGAACCAGCGGATTGTCAAGCGGCTTGTCGACATCGTGTTTTCAGCCATCGCCCTTGTGCTGCTCAGCCCCGTGATGCTGGTTCTCGCCATCATGATCCGCCGGGACGGCGGGCCGGCCCTGTACACCCAGAACCGCGTCACATTAAACGGCAGGGTCTTCCGCCTTTACAAATTCCGGACCATGATCCCCGACGCGGAAAAACTGACGGGCCCCACATTGGCGACAAAGGACGACCCCCGTATCACAAAAGTCGGCAAGCGGCTGCGGCAGATGCGGCTGGACGAGCTCCCGCAATTCTGGAACGTATTGAAGGGGGACATGTCCCTGGTGGGCCCGCGCCCGGAACGGGAGCACTTTATCAACCTCTACATGCAGTCCCTGCCGGAGTATCAGTTCCGGGAGAAGGTGCGCGCCGGCATCACG
>JAJUHI010000430.1 GCA_029267955.1 Sporobacter termitidis
GCTTTTAGACGAGGAGGAGCTGGCGGTTTTCCGCCGGGGGCGCAACGCCCATGTGGCCGTCCCCAAAAGCGCCACGCCCGAGGCGTACCACGCCGCCACCGGCTTTGAAACGCTGCTGGGGTACCTGTACCTAAAAGGCCGGCGGGAGCGGCTCAGCGAGCTGTTCGGGCTCATTGTGGCGGGGGAATAGGGGATTAAATCAAGGCGGAGTCTTTAACAGACGCTTAGATAAACGAGAACGCCGTCCAGGGACGGCGCTTTTTATGGGAAATTGTGGACTTGGCTGTGGGATAATGGTATGATTGCGGTAAAATAGCTGTTTGGAGATAGGCGTATGGCTGTCGAGCTGAAGGATAACGAACTGACCGCAAAGGCGTTCCTGGCGCTGCGTGAATCGGCGGGGTGGGGCGGTGCGTCGGAGGAGCAGATCGAAAAGGGGCTTAAAAACTCCATCTTGACCGTCGCCGCGAAGGACGGAGAAAATGTTGTCGGCATGGGGCGCTTGATCGGCGACCGGTACAGCATCTGGTATGTCCAGGACGTCATTGTGCTGCCTGAATATCAGGGGAAGGGTATCGGGAAAGCCATCATGAAACGCCTGCTTTCTTATGTGGATGAAAACCGCCTCCCCGGTACCGTTGTCACTATTGGGTTAATGGCGGCGAGGGGGAAGGAAGCTTTTTATGAAGGGCTGGGATTCCGCGTTCGGCCCAACGAGAACGAAGGCGCGGGGATGGTTATGATTCTCAGGGGCTGAGAGACCGGTACCCCTATGAATATAAGGAATAACACAGCGTAAGGAGAAACCATGCCATTAGACGCATTGACGCTTATGGCGCTGCGGGCGGAGCTGGAGGAAGCCGCCGTTGGCGCGAAAATTGATAAGATACAACAGCCGGAGCAGGACCAGATTTTGCTGTCGCTCCGGGTGGAGCGGCATGCTCCGCGGGGAGGCGGGCCTGCCAAGCTGTTGTTGTCCGCCGGGACGGGGGACGCCCGGGCGCACCTGACGGAGAGCAGCTTTGAAAACCCGGCCACGCCGCCCATGTTCTGCATGCTGCTTCGAAAGCACCTATTGGGCGCCCGGATCCGGCAGATTACCCAGCCGCCTCTGGAGAGGGCGCTGGATTTTACCCTGGACTGCGTGGACGCTGTGGGCACC
>JAJUHI010000431.1 GCA_029267955.1 Sporobacter termitidis
GAATATGCAGAGCCAGCAGTTTATCGTGTCATTGCTCGTGAACAACCACTCCGGCGTTCTCACCAGGGTCGCCTCCCTCTTTGCCCGCCGGGCCTTCAACATCGACAGCCTCACCGTCGGCGAGACGGAGAACCCGGCCCTTTCCCGGATGACCATCGTCTCCTGGGGCGACGACTACGTGAAGGACCAGATGGTCAAGCAACTGCAGAAGCTGCACGATGTGCAGAAGGTCCAGTTGATGCAGTCGGACAAAATCGTGGTCCGGGAACTGATGATGATCAAGATCCGGCTGGAAAAGAGCCAGCTGCCGGAACTGATGCAGGCCGTCAGCGCCTACCGGGCCGACGTGGTGGACCTGTCGCCCGACTCCATGTCCATCGAGATTACCGGCGAAACCACAAAGCTCAATGCGTTCCTGGACTATATGCGCCAGTACACCATCATCGAAATGGTCCGCACCGGCCCCACCGCCCTGGGCCGCGGGATGTATTGTTTGGAGAATGACTGAGAGGGCGGCAGGCAGGTGCCGTCGTCCCGAGGCTCCCTCTCTGAGGGAGCTGTCAGCGAAGCTGACTGAGGGAGTTCTGGGACAATGCTTTGTAACAGAAACTTGTCACCGGTGTTAGGTAAACGGCGGCGCAGATGCCGCGCCCTACACCCCCACTACACACCCAACCTTAGTAATCAAAACGCTTCGGTAATAAATCAACAAAACAACATACAGGAGGACAACACAATGGCGAAGATGTATTACGAAAAGGACTGTGATTTCAGCGTACTCAAGGGGAAAACCGTCACCATTATCGGCTACGGCAGCCAGGGCCACGCCCACGCGCTCAACCTGAAGGACTCCGGCGCCAACGTCATCGTCGGTCTGTACGAAGGCTCCAAGTCCGCGGAGGCTGCCAGAGCGGCGGGCCTTAACGTCATGGTCACGGCGGACGCCGTCAAGGCCGCCGACGTGGTCATGATCCTCATTAACGACGAAAAACAGCCCGCCATGTACAAAAAGGATGTGGCCCCCAACCTCAAAAGCGGCGCCGCGCTGGCCTTCGCCCACGGCTTTAACATCCATTACGGCCAGATCGTTCCTCCCCCCGATGTGGACGTTATCATGATCGCCCCCAAGGGCCCCGGCCACACCGTGCGC
>JAJUHI010000432.1 GCA_029267955.1 Sporobacter termitidis
GGCAGCACATCCTCAAAGACGTTGTACATCCGGCGGGTGACGCTGCCGAGGTCCTGTTTCTCAAGCGCCTCGATAATGCCGCCGGTATCGGGCCGCAGGCGGATTTTATCACAGACGATTTTAGAAAACAGCTCCGGGGTGGAGATGGCAAAGGCCGGCTTGCAGATGACAATATGGCAGGCCGGCAATGGCGGCAGGTCCCGCAGACGGTCCCCGCGGCCCTCGGCCAAAACGGTGCCGCCGGCCACGCAGAAGGGCACGTCCGAGCCCACTGTCCCCGCCAGCTTCTCCAGCGCCTGACGGTCGAGACCGGCTTTCAGCAGCCTGTTGAGGCCTCTTAGGACGGCCGCGCCGTCGCTGCTGCCGCCGCCCAGCCCCGCGCAGACGGGAATCTGCTTGCGGATGACAATCTCGGTCTTATAGCCGGTGATGCCGGTGGAAGAGAAAAAGGCGGCGGCGGCGCGGGCGGCGATGTTCCGCTCGTCGTTGGGCAGGTATTTCAGGTCCGTTGAGACGCTGATCCCCTCGCCCGGCGTCACGGTTATATCCAGCTCGTCGTGCAGCGACACGCTCTGCATGATCATGCGCATGCTGTGATACCCGTCGTCCATCCGGCTGACGATGTCTATGGACAGGTTGATTTTTGCGTAGGCTTTTTCCGTGGTGATCATTTTTCGTTCTGCTCAAAGAGCAGCCCCATCAGTTTGATGCCGGCGTCGACGGAAGGCCCCTTGTCCCCGTCGGCCTCATTGTAGCTCAGGCCGCTTTTTAAATCCCTGCGGCTGTCGTACAGCAGATACGGCACCGGGTCGCCGTCATGGCCCCGGGTTGCGGTGAGCGTCTTGTGGTCGGATAAAAGCAGCAGCCGGTAGCTGTATCCGGCCTTGTCAAGACCTTCGATCAGCGGCGCGACGACGCGGCCGTCCAGATACCGGATGGCCTGGAGCTTTCCGGGCAGGTCGCCGTTATGGGTGCACTCGTCGGGGGCCTCGATGTGCACCGCCGCGAAATCGTGCTTTTTGAGGATATCCAGGGCGGCTTGAACCTTCCCCTCATAGTTGGTGTCCAGCTCTCCGGTGGCTCCGTCCACGGAGACGGCCTCCAACCCCGCCAATGTCGCGATGCCGTGGCACAGGGGCACCGCGGAGAC
>JAJUHI010000433.1 GCA_029267955.1 Sporobacter termitidis
ACGCTCTGCCCGGACCTGTCATAGACGGAAACCAGGCTCTTATAAACGCCGCTGCCTTCCGTCGTCAGGGCCAGCCAGCCGCCGTCGCCCATGGTCGCCGAGATGATTTTCCCTTCGGCCTTCAGGGTGTACAGCACGCCGTCCTTGTCAAAAACCTTGACCAAATCGCCGCCCAGGTCATAGGCGCATACGGTCTTCCCCCCGACGGAAACCGTCGGCACCGCCATCTCGTAAGCCTCTTCGTACACCAAAGCGGCGTCCCGGTTGTAGACCTGCAGGCCTGCGGACGAGCAGACCGCCAGCCCGCCGTCCACCTCCGCGTAAACGGCGCCGACGCCGGCGTCAAAGGAAAACGCCGCCGCCTGCTGCCGTCCGCCCAGGCTCTCCAGCAGGCGCATAAGGCCCTCCTTGTCGAGCCTGCCGTCGTTTGTAATCATGACGGCGGCGGCGACGGAAACCGCCGCTAAAAGCACCACCGACAGGAATATCCCCGGCAGCCTGCTACCCCGGCGTTTTCTGTTTTTTGAGGTCTGCCCTTTGACTGTCGTCATGTTGCCCGCCTTACTATCAGTTTACCATTTTTTATCGTGAAATGATACATTATTTTTTATTAAATACCTATAACGCCGCAGGGCCCGGCGTCTTCCCGGGCCGTCTCCGCGCCGCCCATCATGACGCCCACGGGGCCGTCGTACCAGATCCGCGTCAGATACAAGCCGCAGGCCGGCACCGTCGGGCCGAACAGCCGCCTGTCCCCCGTCTCTAAAAGCCGCGGAATATCGGAGGGGTTTATTTTGCCCTCGGAGACATAAATCAGCGTCCCCGCCATGGCCCGGGCCATGTTGTACAGAAACCCGTCGGCGCAGACCCGCAGCTCGATCAGGCTGCCCTTTTGCTCCACCTCGTACCAGAACACCGTCCGCACCGTCGTCTTTGTCTCCGTGCCCACCGACCGGACGCCTTTGAAATCGTGGGTCCCCACAAAATGGGCGGCCGCGGCCTTCATCTCGGACACCTTCAGGGGCACGGGGTAAAAGCAGGCCCGGTTGGCGTAAAAGGGATCGCGGATGCGCGAATTGTAAATCCGGTAGGTGTACTCCTTTTTGACGCAGGACAAAATCGCGTTGAAGTCCGGTTCGGCGTCGATG
>JAJUHI010000434.1 GCA_029267955.1 Sporobacter termitidis
ATACCACAAAGTGGCAAGCGGCCGCGCGATTTTTGAAATTTCCGGTCGGGCTACGCCCTCCCTCCAATTTCAAAAATCTATCTTCAACAGCTAACTCTTGCATCGACATTATATACGAGGGCAAGGGTTCTACCCTTGCCGCAGATTGTAGACAAAACCGCTGTCATACTCGCAGGCGGGAATCCACGTCCTCAGGCTCCCCCTTGGGGAAGCTGGCATTTGCGCAGCAAATGACTGAGGGGGTGCGTAAACGGCGCGCCGAGTCGTCGCGCCCTACATACGGAGGAGCGGCGCGATGGGTCTGTATAGACCGGGATGATGGTATACAGAATGTTCGGGATGATGGTATACACATACCGTAGGGGCCGCCGTCTTCGGCGGCCCGACGAACTATATGGAAACTGCGGGAGGCCACGCAGGGCTTCCCGATCGGGGCTCACACCGGGCTGTTATGCCATAGATAACAAAAGCGGGCGACTGCTAGTCGCCCCTACATGCATTTCGTAAGGTCTCATTGTACATTGTAGGGGCGATTATCAATCGCCCGCGTCTCAGTAACAGTAACGTCAGATGCCCGCCAGCAACTTGTGAATCATTTTGAATACAAATTCAATTTATCCTGTCCATCATCCATTGCAGCACGTCGTTATAGACCTCTTCCCGGTTTGTCTCGTTGAGGACCTCGTGGCGGGCACCGTCATAGAGCTTCAGGGTCACGTCGCGCAGGCCGGCTTTTTTAAAGAGCCTGTACACCTTTTTAACCCCCGCGCCGTAGTCGCCCACGGGGTCCTGTGTACCGGAGATGAGCAGCACGGGCAGGTCTTTGCGCATTTTACGGGCGTTTTTCATTTTGCCCACGTACCGGATGCCGCCCAGCAGGTCGCGGAGAATGCCGGCGGTGGGGACAAAGCCGCAGGCGCTGTCATCGGTAAACCGGTCGACGCTCTCCCGGTTTCTGGTCAGCCAGTCCCCCGGCAGCCTGCGGTTTGGCACGCGGCGGTTATAGACCCCGTTGCAGAGCAGGTTCAGCCCCGTGCCGGGCTGCCGGGCGCCGCAAAAGATACATTCCATACGGGCAGCGGCGCGCCCTATAAGCAAAAGAAGCGGCGCCTGCTGTCCCGTCCCGCTGAGAATGCAGCCGTCC
>JAJUHI010000435.1 GCA_029267955.1 Sporobacter termitidis
CACAGATTCCGGGTGCTTGCCAAGCAGTACCACCCCGACACGGGGGGCGACGCCGGCAAGTTTATCGAGCTGATGGAGACATACCGGCAGCTGACTGAGAAATAAAACGCCGGGCGGAGCGCCCGGAATTTGGCTTGCGCCTGGATGCCAAACCGCTTATAATAAACACCATCGCAAAACGAAAAGGCAGCGGCGGATATGAATATTGTTTTACTGGAACCGGAAATACCCTACAACACCGGGAATGTGGGCAGAACCTGCGTGGCGACCGGGACGGCCCTGCATCTGATCAAGCCTCTGGGCTTCAGCCTGGACGAAAAACACTTGAGGCGGGCCGGGCTCGACTACTGGAAGAGCATTGACCTGCACCTTTATGAAAGCTTCCCGGCCTTTTTGGAGAAAAACGGCTACCCGCGGGTCATCATGGCCACCACGAAGGCCCGGAGGGCGTATACCGACATCGCTTACAGCCACGATGACTTCATCATGTTCGGCAAAGAGAGCGCCGGCATTCCGGAGCGCTTTTTAAAGGAAAACGAAGACCTGTGCGTCCGTATCCCGATGCTGGAGGGCACCCGGTCCTTAAACCTCTCCAACGCCGCCGCCATTGTGCTGTATGAAGCCCTGCGGCAGCAGGGGTTTGACGGGCTGCAGCGCCAGGGCCAGCTGCACAACTCCCAATGGTAAGATAAAAGTTAAAAGTTAAGCGCCCCTTTCAGAAGCGTGTTCTGAAAGGGGCGTCAGATTATAGATAAAACCGCTGTCATTCCCGCATAGGCGGGAATCCAGACTCTGGTTTAAGGGAACACATGGATTCCCGCTTTCGCGGGAATGACATATATCAAGTCCGTCAAGTTCTGCTCACGGTGCGACGAGGTACAATGCGCCGTCGTATTATTACATCTTCTCCGGGGCCGTGACGCCCAGGATGTCCAGGCAGTTTTTAATCACATGGCGGGTGGTGTCCGCAAGCTTCAGCCGGGCCAGCAAAACAGGCTCGGCCTCGCCCCGGATGCGGCAGGCGTTGTAAAACCGGTGGAACCGGGCCGCCAGCTCGACCACGTACCGGTTAATCCGCGACGGGTCATAGTCCCGGGCGGCCAGCTTGATCTCCTCCGGCAGGAGCGACAGCTGCCGGATCAG
>JAJUHI010000436.1 GCA_029267955.1 Sporobacter termitidis
ACTCTGCTACATTGTCTTCGCAATTCTTCGTGACCAGGTACCATGGAATCCTGATTTCTCTCTTGACCTTCCATAGCTGGCTACGAGCTGAAGGCGGGCGAAACGGCGGACAGGGTCACCGTCTGGCACCTGGCCGATGACGGCACCATGACCGAGATCCCCTGCACCTACGACCCGGTGACAAAACTGGCGAGCTTCACGGTCACCCACTTCTCCCTGTATGTGGTGGGCGTGGCCGACGAGAACCCCTGGGTCAACCCCTTTGCAGATGTTAATGAGAGCGACTGGTTCTACGGCGCGGTGGCGTTTGCCAACCGGAACGGCCTCTTTATGGGCACCGGCGCCGATACCTTCTCTCCGGGCAGCCCCATGACCCGCGCCATGCTCTGGACGGTACTGGGCCGGCTGGACGGGCAGACCCTTTCCGGCAGCGGCGTCTATGAGGCCGCCCGCAGCTGGGCCATGAGCGCCGGCATCACCGACGGCACCAACCCGGAGGGCAACATCACCCGGGAACAGATGGTCACCATCCTGTGGCGGTACGCCGGGTCCCCCAAGGCCGGCGGCAATCTGGACACGTTCTCCGACGCGGACAGCGTGGCCGGCTACGCGGCCGATGCCATGGCCTGGGCGGTGGAAAACGGCATCATTGAGGGCGCCGGCGGCGCGCTGATGCCCCAGGACAACGCCACCCGCGCCCAGGTGGCCGCCATATTGCAGCGGTTTATAACAAAAATTGCAATATAAATCGTATAGAACATGGAGCGCCTCACCACGAGGCGCTCCATGTTTTATGCCCATTGCCTTTACGGGCAGCCACATAGCTGCCCCTACGATAACAGATCAGTCCGGCGAACGCTCGTAGGGCCCGCTGACCTCAGCGGGCCGTGCGTAAAACGTTGCGGAGCTGAAAACATGTCATTCCCGCGCACTACGGGCGACGCTACAGCCTCTTGCCTCCCTCTTGAGGGAGGTGGCATTTGCGTAGCAAATGCCGGAGGGAGTTTTTGCCCCCGAAAAACGCAATTTTACACCCGTCAATTACCGTTCAGGCAGAAATCTACTACCATTCAGGCAAAAAACGGTTTTTTTGCGTTTTTTCTGCTATGCTGAATGCCAAGTGAGGTGATACGCCA
>JAJUHI010000437.1 GCA_029267955.1 Sporobacter termitidis
CACGCTCTGCTCTGAATAAAGCTGGATCAGATCCTGCTGAAAGATTTCCCTTGCCAGGCCGCTCCGCATTTTTTCTATGGCCGGTTTTGTAACGTATCCTTCGCGGGGATTTGACGAGTAGACTATCATGTGGCAGTGGGGGTGGCGACCCTCGTTATGAAAGGCCGCGTACCAGCGCAGATTTTCCGGAGCGATCTTCATCTGCTCGGCAAACATATTACGATGCTTGCGCAGCAGCGCCATCCACGCCGCCGCATTATCGTAGCCCAGCCGGGCGGCGTCCTCCCGCCGCAGGGAAATGATGGGCGTCCACACGTTTCCGGCGTGCCCGCCGATCTCCTCCGCCACCTTCGATAATATCAGCGGAGCGTCATCGTCGGAAAACAGGCCGTGCGTTCCAAGCTTCTCAGCACGGGGACGGGTGGCAATGTAATTGGCATAGACCTGCCTGTGCGGCAGCTGCTCCGGGTGCTGATCCAGCGCCGCGCTGATGAATGCCGAAGCGTTTTCCGCAGTCGGCTGCTTCAGGTAATCCTCGTATTCAAACAGATCCGCCGCGTCGGGAAGCTGCGTGAGGATTTCCCCCAAGAGCTTGCGTTGCTCTTTTGTGGCCGGCAGCGCGCACGAGGGCCGGGGGATTTTCTCCGCGCCCTCACGCGTAGCCACATACTTCACCATATTTTCCAGATGCGCCGCAGAGTTTTTGATATAGCCGCATTTGAAGATAATTCTCGGCATGGCTATTCACCCTTTTGGAAGCTTGCCACATCCTCAAAGGTGACGGAGCCGACGGACTTCTTCACATCGTTGACGCACTTGCCCCGCAGCCGGCGCAGGGTGTTTTCATCCACATCGGCGTTGGCTGCGAGGATGTTCATCATCATGGACATCTCAACCGCCAGCTTGAAGATCAGCCGGGCCATGCGGTTTTCCAGACTATCCACCATACCGGTCATAGCTGTGGTAATGGCGGCGGGCAGAAAGCGCACGCCGTTTTCCGCCGAGATGTAGCCGCAGTAAAACCGGATGGCCTTTTCGATGAATTCGCTCTGGCTCTGGCAATTGTCTTTTTTGTACCAGTCGGTTACAAGCTTGCGGGTTTCCGGGTAGATCCACAGAGGGA
>JAJUHI010000438.1 GCA_029267955.1 Sporobacter termitidis
CAGTTGACGCGGATGCCCCAGCGGCACAGCTCAAAGGCCGCGTTGACGGTGATGGACTCGATGCCCGCCTTCGCCGCGTGGTAGGCGTAGGTGACCAGGGGCGGGTTAAACGCGCCGTTGGAGGAACACAGGGTGATGCTCCCCGACCGCTGCTTTTTCATCTGCTGGGCGACCTTCAAATAGCAGTAGAAGTTGCCCTTAAGATTCCGGTCCATGCAGGCGTCCCACACCTCCATGTGGACGTTGTCGGTGTTAAAGTTGCTGCCCACCTCGCCGCCGGCAAACTGGGTGAAGATATCGATGCGGCCGAATTCATTGACCATGGCGTCGATGACCGCGTCCACTTCCTCGGGCTTTGTGATATCCATGCGGCCGTAAAAACGGACGTTGTAGCCCGCCGACGTGAGCTTGTCGCACAGCGCCTGCCCCTTTTCCACATTGTAGTCGCCGATGACCACGGTGGCGCCCTCCCGTACAAACAGCTCCACGGTGGCTTCGCCCATGCCCGACGCGCCGCCGGTGACCAGGGCGATTTTATCCTTGAGCATATCTTTCATGGCATTTTCTCCTCATATTTATATACGCTTTAGGGCGCGGCTTTTTACACCCCCGCGCTGCCCCGGACGCCGCCGTCGATCACCAGGGAGGTGGCCGTGATGTAGGCGGACTCGTCCGAGCACAAAAACAGCGCGGCGTAGGCGGCTTCCAGAATGGAACCGGGCCGCCCCATGGGATTCATCGTTTTTATGAGGTCATACTTCTCGCCGTTGGGACCGTTGCGGACCATCTCCGTCTCGATAAGCCCCGGCATCAGGGTGTTGACGCGGATATTCTTGGCGGCATATTCCTCGGCGATGACCCGGGACATGTGATTGACGCCGGCCTTTATAAAACCATAAAGGGTGTTGTCGGGGATGTTGATGTCAACGGCGGCCAGAGAGGTGCAGTTGAGGATGACGCCGCCGCCCTGCCTCTCCATCACGGGCAGCGTCAGCTGCATCATGCGCAGATAGGACCAGGCGTCCAGATTGAGATACCGGTCCCAGTCCTCGCGGGTGATCTCCAGAGTGGGCTTGTTCATCATATAGCCGGCGTTGTTGACGAGGATGTCGATC
>JAJUHI010000439.1 GCA_029267955.1 Sporobacter termitidis
GAAGCCCCGGCGGACGGGAAACCGCGGCGGAAGGGGCTGCCCGCCCTGGTGTTTTACTACACCGCCGTCATGTTTTTGTTCACGCTGCTCTATAGCGCCGCGGCCAGCAACCTGTCCACCCATCTGGCCCAGAGCAATCTGGGCACCGCGGCCACGGCGGGCGTCGCCATGGCGCTGCTGTTGGCTGGGGGCGTGGTGTCGGGCGCCTTTTTCAGCAAGCTGTCGGCCCGGCTGGACGACTATATGATCCCGCTGGCCTTCCTGATTCTGTTTGTGGGCTATACCTTCCTGAATCTTTGCGCCGGGTCGCTGCTGTTGACGCTGATCGCCACCTTTGTGGCGGGGACGGCCTCTTGCCTGTGCCAGCCGCAATGCGTCTTTTCCGTATCGCGGCTGGTGGACCCCACAAACTCCGCTCAGGCCTCCACGCTGATTGCCAGCGTTGCGCCCGGCTTCGGCGTCTTTTTGTCCCCGGTCATCATTACCCCGGTTACCCTGTGGCTCGGCGGGGCGTCCACCCGGTTCCGGTTCCAGTTTGTGGGCCTTGCCGCCCTGCTGGGCGCGGCGGTATTCTTTGCCGTAACGCGCCGGCGCAGCCGGAGAAACCAGGGGCTATCCCGGTCGGCCCAATGATCAGATAAAGGTCTTGTAGTCGGCCCAGTTGTCCCGCAAAAGCGCCGGCGTATCCAGGCCGTAGGGGCACTGCGCCCTGCAATGCCCGCACCCGGTGCAGGCTTCGATCTTTTTCATCTGCCCCTGCCACTCCTCGTTTAAGTACACCGACACCGGCGCCCGGCGGATCAGCAGAGACATGCGGGCGCAGTTGGGGATATCGATTTGCTGGGGGCACGGCAGACAATAGCCGCAGCCGCGGCAGAAGGCGCCGCCCAGGGCCTTTTTGTCCTGCGCGATGGCCGACAGCAACGCTTCGTCCAGCCGGGGCGGGTTTTGGTCATAGGCGAGAAATTCGTCCAGCTCGCGCTCCCGCTGGACACCCCAGATGGGCAGCACGTTGTCAAAGGAGGCCATGAACGCATAGGCCGCCGCCGTGTTGGCAATAAGGCCGCCGGATAAGGCCTTCATGGCGATAAAGCCCACGTTTTGATCGC
>JAJUHI010000440.1 GCA_029267955.1 Sporobacter termitidis
GGCGCCACCGGCGCCAGGAGCTCCTGGCCGCTTAAATGGTTGAGCAGCTGCAGCACCGTTTCCACCGGATAAACGGCGATATCCGAAGCGTAAGAGGCCTCGGCGGCGTTGTCCGCCGGCACAAAGAGCCTGGCGATGCCGGCCTTTTGCGCCGCTAATGCCATGGGCAGCGCGCCGGTAACGGGGCGCAGGCCGCCGAACAGGGACAGCTCGCCGAAGAAGGCCGCGTCCTCCGGGATCGGCGGGATGCTCTCGGATGCCGCCAGTATGCCCAAAAGCACCGGCAGGTCATACACGGTGCCGGCCTTTTTCGTGTTGGCCGGCGCCAGGTTCACCGTGATGCGGCTGACGGGGAACTTGATCCCGCAGGTTTTGATCGCCGCGCGCACGCGCTCCCGCGCCTCCTTCACGGCAACATCGGGCAGGCCCACAATATCAAAGCTGGGGAGCCCCCCGGAGAGATAGCATTCGACGGACACCTCGTAGCCGGAGATGCCGCCAAGCCCCAGGGAACGTACTTTGGAGACCATAAGCCGGTTCCTTTCTGTCTATAGCTTATTTTACTTTTCCGTTTGCTCCGTCATCAATTCACACCGCATGCCAAACCGGTCGACAAGGGACAGAAAGCAGGAAGAATAGTATTAATCAGTACCCCATCTCAAGCAGGAGCTTGAGTATGTATGTCTCCCGGTGAATGTACTTGAGGTCTTCATGTTTGCCCAGCGCCAGATTGGTCCGGTATGCGGCTTCTATATCCGTCCAAACCAGCTTAAATCCCATTTCGGCTTCATAGGCGTCAAGCGCCTGGGGGGATGTGACATTATTGACATCCGCGGCATAATAATATGACCGTTGATTGAAAATCTCGTTTTCAAAAAGACCCCGGCGCCGTTCACACACCATTCCGAATTCCCGCACGGATTCAGGGATGATGTTAAGGCCCGTCTCTTCTCTTGTCTCGCGGATAAGGGCCTGGAGATGCGTCTCGCCCGGCTCGATACCGCCGCCGGGGAATTTGAAAAAGCCGTCCGTTGCGCTCCGTGTCAGCGCAATCTGTCCGTCCCTGACGATGATCGCGCGGGCGGCCTCGCGGTAAATGCTCTTCCAC
>JAJUHI010000441.1 GCA_029267955.1 Sporobacter termitidis
AAAGATCCCCATTGCCGCAGAGAAAGCCCATGACACGCCAATCCCAATCAGAATAAAACGCGGACGCGAGATATCACGGGCCAGCGCCACCACCAGCAGCGCGGTAATGAGGCCACCGGCCATCCCGACCAGCGGACGCCAGGCCAGCCCCAGCGCAGGGAACTGAAAAATCAGCAGCAGCACCGCCGCGCTGCAGCCCTCTTTCACACCAATAAGCCCCGGATCGGCCAGGCCATTGCGGGTGATGGACTGCATCGCCGCTCCCGCCATGCCCAGCATCGCGCCGCTTAAAATGGCCATCAGCAGCCGTGGCAGGCGGATATCCATCACGATATAGCGCGCATCGGCCTCCAGGGGTTCTCCGGAGAACAGCGCGCGCCCGATGGCGGAAGTGGGAATGGGAAGCGAACCGTGCGTCAGGCCAAACCCCAGCAGGAGAATGCCCATTAGAGCGATAAGCGTAACGCGCGCCACTGCCGCCGGGCGTACCTGCCCGGAAAACGGCCCGACACGCCATGCACGCAGTCCGGCCCGGCTCATTTGAACATCCTTGATGCCATCAGGATAAAGAGAGGAGCACCCACCAGCGCGGTCATGATCCCGGTCGCCAGCTCATACGGCGTAAACAGCGTACGGGCCGCGATATCCGCCAGCAGTAACACCAGTGCCCCGCACAGGGCAGAAAGCGGCACCATCACGCGTAAGTCCACCGACACCAGACGGCGGATAAGCTGTGGCACGACCAGGCCAATAAAACCAATCGGCCCGGCAATGGAGACGGCTGCGCCGCAAAGCAGCGTAATCGCCAGCAGAGCCAAAAGGCGAGTTTTGAGCAGCGACACGCCCAGCCCCTGCGCCATCCGGTCGCCCAGGGCCAGCATATTGAGCGATGGCGACAGCCAGAGCGCCAGAGCGAACCCCACAGCGGCAACCCAGGATGCGCTGCGAACGATTTCCGCGTTAAGCCCGGCAAGATCTCCCGCCAGCCAGGTGCGCATGGCAAGCAGCGTCTGTTCATCCAGAATCAGCACCGTGGCGGTAATCGACGACGCAAACGCCGACATCGCCACGCCGCATAAGGTAATTTTCATTGGCGTGAGGC
>JAJUHI010000442.1 GCA_029267955.1 Sporobacter termitidis
ACAGCAAGCAGAACAGCGTCAGCGGCGGTGCGGGTTACACCTTTGGTGCAGGCGGTTTCTCCGGCAGCATCAATGTCAGCCGCGACAAAATGACCAGCGACTACGACTCGGTGCAGGAGCAGAGCGGGCTGTTTGCAGGCAGCGGCGGGTTTGACGTGACGGTGGGCAACCATACGCAGCTCGACGGCGGGGTGATTGCCTCCACGGCGACGGCGGATAAAAACCGTCTAGATACGGGCACGCTGGGCTTTAGCGATATCCACAACCAGGCGGATTTTAAGACGGAGCATCAGGGCGCGGGTATCAGTTCGGGCGGCAGCATCGGCAAGCAGTTTGCCGGGAATATGGCGAACGCTCTGCTGGCCGGAGGCGGTAACAGCGGTCACGCGGAAGGGACAACACAGGCGGCGGTGAGCGAAGGGACGCTCATCATCCGCGATAAGGAGAACCAGAAGCAGGATGTGGCTGACCTGAGCCGCGATGCGGAGCATGCGAACGGCAGCATCAGCCCGATATTTGACAAGGAGAAGGAGCAGCAGCGCCTGCAGGAAGTGCAGTTGATTGGTGAGATTGGCTCGCAGGTGGTGGATATTGCGAACACGCAGGGGGAAATAAACGGGCTGAACGCAGGCAGAAAAGAGCTTGCAGATAAAGGGATAACCGAGCCGGGGGCGGATGCCAGCGACGAGGTTAAAGCCGCATATCAGAATGCCCTGCGCGAGACCGATGCATATAAGACCACGACGGCAAAATACGGGACGGGTAGCGACCTGCAGAGGGGTATCCAGGCGGCGACGGCCGCGCTTCAGGGGCTGGCGGGTAGCGACCTGACTGCAGCACTGGCGGGGGCATCCGCGCCGGAGCTGGCGTATCGTATTGGTCACGGCATGGGGATCGATAACAATACGGCAGCGAAAACCATTGCGCATGCCATCCTGGGCGGTGCGGTTGCGGCGCTGCAGGGAAACAGTGCCGCAGCGGGTGCGGCCGGAGCGGCGACCGGTGAGCTTGCGGCGAAGGCGATAGCGGGTATGCTGTACCCTGACGTCAAAGATTTATCGACGCTGAGCGAAGAGCAGAAGCAGACGGTCAGTGCACTGGC
>JAJUHI010000443.1 GCA_029267955.1 Sporobacter termitidis
CGGGTCATGGGGCTGCCCGGAGAGAAGGTATCGGCGCCGGTGCCCGTAAAGAGGCCGTTCCGGTTGGCAAACGCCACCGCGCCGTAGAACCAGTCGCTCTCATTAACATCGGCAAAGGGGTTGACCCAGGGCTCCTCGTCGTCCACGCCCACCACATACAGGGAGAAGTGGGTGACCGTGAAGCTCGCCAGTTTTGTCACCGGGTCGTAAGTGCAGGGGATTTCGGTCATGGTGCCGTCATCGGCCAGGTGCCAGACGGTGACCCTGTCCGCCGTTTCGCCCGCCTTCAGCTCGTAGGGCAGGGAGACGGTGACCTTTCCGCCGAAATTGGAGACGGCGCCGCCGCCGGAGGAAACCGTCAGAGAGAACACCAGCTTGTCGGGGAGCTCTTCCCGATAGGCGGGGGAGACGTCTTTGACTTCCACCTTGATATCACCCGAGGCCTGGCTGCTGATACCTTCGAGGGCGTCGGGCTCGAACACCAGCTTCACGCCGTTGTCCGCCTCCACCGTCAGGGGTTTATTCTCGGAAATCAGCTGCTCGAGGTTTGATTTGGGGACGCTTTCGCCGCTTTTGATCTCGGTGACCGGGGCCGACGGGGTGCTGCTGCCGCCGCCTCCGCCACCTCCGCCGCCGGAGGGGGCGGGCGTTTCAGTCCACTTGGCATAAAGGGTGATATCTGCCGTAACGACATCCGAAGCGAAATTCCACGTATTTACAAGGGTGGGTTCTTTATACCACCCTGCAAACGTATAGCCTGTTTTTGTGGGGGCTGCCGGCTCTGCGATAGTGCTGCCAGCTGCAACGCTTACCGGTGCAACCGCACTGCCGCCGTCCACGTTAAAGGTTACGGTGTACGTTGCCGCTGCAGTCTCCGGGAATACAGCTGTCACAACGCCTGAATTGGCGGCATTTGACGTTGTTGCTCCCGCAACTGTAAAGAAGTTTGCAGGCACGCCCGTTAGCGTATAGCCTGTTTTGGGCGTAATGGTAATGGTGGCGGTATACACTTTGTTGCCTTTAAAGGGCGAATCTGCCGGCGACCATGAGATTGTCGCCGTATACTCCGCAGTCTCGTCAACGGTTGTATCCGGA
>JAJUHI010000444.1 GCA_029267955.1 Sporobacter termitidis
CAATCATAATAAATTAGTGTGCCTAAATTGTCAAGAAAAATGCCTTTACCGGTACTTGCCGTATTCCTTGACCGTTTCGAACATGACCTCCACGTTTTCGCGCTTGCATTTGCCCAGGCCGCAGCCGGTTTCAAAGATAAAGCCGCCGCCGGGGGCGCAGTCGTCCAGCAGCTTCTTCACCGCGTCGCGCACCTCCTCCGGCTTGCCCCAGTCCAGGAGCGATGCCGGGAAGCCGCCGGCGATACAGGCAACACCGCCCAGCTTTTTCTTGGCCAGGGCCATGTCCACATCCTCAAAATGATAATAGACTTTCCCCGGCGGCACCTCGCTCAGGCAGTCCAGCCGGGTGTTGTACTTGCCCTCGGTGTAGATATACGGCACCTTGCCGCTGTCAATAATGGCCAGGATAATCTGCTGCAGGTGCTTCCAGTAGTATTTGCGGTAGTGCTCGTCGCTCATAAAGCCGTCCATGCCCTTGTGCAGGGCCATAAAGACATGCTTGCCCTCGTTCTGGCCCTTGGTGGCCCGGATCATCTCCAGAGTCCGCTCGATTTCCTCGTCGATGTAGCGCTCGATGTACTCCGGATTCATATACAGGTCCGACATGGACAGCATCGTGCCCCGCAGAAAATCGCTGTAGCTGTCGTAGGGGACCCCGGCCATGCCGCCGTTAAACTTCGGGTAGCCCATCTCCCGGACTTCCTCTTCAATTTCGGCCGCGCGCTTACGGTACTCGGTGTAAAAATCATTGATTTTCCACAGGGTCTCGATCATCTGCTTGAACTGGGGGGTTGAAAACACCGCCGCCGTCATCTGAGCGCTGACATGGATGCCGCCTCCTGCCAGCATGGACAGCGGCGCCAAAAGGTCCAAGGAGCGCGGGATGGCCTTGCGCAAAAACCAGCCGGTCCGGTCGGTGAAAAACTCCTCGAACTCGTCGTCTAACAGCAGGGGGAACTCTATGTACTGCTGGAGGGAGTTGTCGTCGATGACCTTGCCGGGCATGCCCGCCCAGCGCATGTTCTTGGGCATCATCATCTCCATGGCGGGCCCTTCGCCGGCAAAGATCAGCCCCACGTCCGCCGC
>JAJUHI010000445.1 GCA_029267955.1 Sporobacter termitidis
GTCGCGCCCGGCCTGTTCGACCGGGTTTACAGCTGTTGCGAACGGGCCGGAATAGACGTACAGCACGCGCTGCAGTCGTCTCAACTTTCGTCCTCCCTGAGCATGGTCTCTGCAGGCGGTGGATTCGCGCTGGTGCCGAAATCGATGGCGGCCATCTCTCCGCCGAATGTCACCTACCACGCGCTGAGCTCACCGGAGCTTTATACCGATATCGCGCTCTGCTGGCGGCGCTTTGAACGCTCGCGGACGGTGAAGCGGTTCTTGACGATGATAAGCGAGGAGTAGCGGCCGGTTTGGTTGGTAGTTTTTGTAGGCCGGATAAGGCGTAACCGCCATCCGGCAATGCCCTTCTGGAAGCCGCCTCGCAAACCTGCAAGCAACCTTATGTAATTCATGGGCATCCCTTTCCTTCCTTTTTTTGCCGCCGTAAAGTGCCTGCGTTGCGGCACATCCGTAACCGGGCGTAGGAACCCGCATAACATGACACGGCAATTATTTTTGTCGCGACGGCGCTCATCCCGTTAAAATACGGTCGCGCTGGCGGAGCAACCGAAAGGTTGGCCGTTATGTCATGTGCGGCATTCCTACCTCCGTCAGCGCTACCACCCATGAGCGTAGGAACTTATGTGGTGGTCTGGAGTAAATTTAAAAAGGAAATCATCACATGACAACTATCCCTTCCCTGTCTTACGCGCTTTCTGAAGAAGGCATTGTTTATCATCATCTCCACCTGCAACATTCCGATTCTGCGGATCTCTTCGAACTGGCTGATGCCTGCACTGCGTATGTTAGCGTGCTGGTGGAAACTGACGACGCGGTGACGTTTGCCACACTCTGTAAGCGATTGCTGGCTGCGCTAAAGCGGCTGCGGGAATGCTGCGATGCCGAACTGCCTTCGTATCTGGTTGAACAGTTGATCGCAGGGGAGAAGATTACCTCCTGCGTGCCGGACTGCTGGCAGGAGACGGCGTTGCAGGTAGATTATGCTGTGGCGTTAACGCTGGCGGTGATGGGCGGGACACTGCCTGCGAGCGTGGCGAAAGAACTCGTCGGGCTACTGCATGATATGGTCTGGCTGCTGGCGGA
>JAJUHI010000446.1 GCA_029267955.1 Sporobacter termitidis
CGGAGCTGGCTCCGGTCACGACGGCGTGACGCATGTCAGACCTCCAGCATTGAACGAGGAACTTTAAACACCGCTTTGCGCACGGTCATCGGCGCGCCGCTGGCGCACAGCGCCTGGTGTGGTTCTCCGGGAGAAAAGACCACAAAGTCACCCGCGCCAAGGCGGATCCCGACGCTGTGTGCCGATGAGCTGGCAATGAACAGGTCCGCTTTACGCTCTTCGTCATCCGGCTTGCCAACAGGGCGCGCGCCGGCATAGATGAGTTCTTCTCCCGCCAGCACAACCTGAATATCCGCCCACTGATGATGGTACTCTGTATGCCGCTCCGCGCGCGGCTGCGTCTGCGCCGGACCAATCTGGCAAAACCAGGGGGCATTGTCCGGCTGCCAGCGGCCGTCATCGCGTTCGCTAAGCGCCTGCAGCGTGCAGTCCGGGCGGGACAGCAGGGCATACAACACCGGCGGTAACCCTGCCAGCGGCAGGGCGTCGAGATGTCCAATAATCATGCTGACTCCTTGACCCACTCGGGCGTCACCCGCACGTATTTTATGGCCTGACGAAAGTAGGTGTAGGCGATATGCAGGCTGCCATCCGGGCTCTGCTTAATGCTCGGATAGGAAAACTCACGGTTCAGTTTCTCCAGAGAGTTGTTAGTCATGCAGTAGCCGTCTCCCTCGTCCAGATGCCGTTGCCACGGCCAGCTTTTGCCTCCGTCCGGCGAAATGGCGATGGTCATCGGCGCACGCGGGGCACCCCAGAAGGCGGTTCGACCGTGGGTCACAACCGGCTCTTTACGGCCATCGCCATCGTCAATTTCATCGTACAGAGAGGCGCGACGCTCCTGCGCCCCGGCGGCGCTCATGAGGTTAAACACCAGCGCCAGCTCGCCACTGGCAAGCGTTGTCACCTGGATAGAGGAGTTGTTGTTAGGTAATACCGTGGGTTCCGGCACGGACCAGCTTTCGCCGTTGTCCGTTGACTGGCTGTAATAAATGTTATCCGCCCAGCGGCTGCGGAACAGGGCAACCAGGGTGCCATTGCGCAGCGGGGTGATATTCATATGGACGCAGCCCAGGCTGTCCGGC
>JAJUHI010000447.1 GCA_029267955.1 Sporobacter termitidis
CCCGGCCACACGCCGGGCTCCATGTCCTACCTGCTGGACGGGATGTATCTGTTCACGGGGGACACCTGCAAGTTTGCCGACGGCGTTGCCTATGCCGGCAGCCGCTACACCATGGATATGGAAACCCAGGAGGCCTCCATCAAAAAGCTGGCCGGGCTGACCGGCGTGCGCTATGTGTTTACGGCCCACAGCGGCTATACGGAAGACTTTGAAACCGCCTTCGGCTGCTGGAGATAGCCGATAGGATAGAGATATACCGGGGGCCGCCGACGGCGCTCCGGAAAAACTGAAAGGAAACGGCCGGAACAGGGGCGGAAAACGGTTTGCAGCCGCGGCCGCCCGGCGTTCTGCCGTCTGGTGCCAAACTTATGAAACTTAAAGACAGCTATCACCCCTACGCCGCAGCGACGATTATTTTATGGTCCTGCGCCTATGTGCTCTCCCGGCTGGCCCTTACATATTTTAGCCCCTTTGCCCTGGGCTTTTTGCGCTATGCCGTGGCCTCCGCCGCCATGCTGGTTGTCGCCGTGCTTATGCGGATGAAGCCGCCGGCGAGAGGTGACCTGGGCTGGTTCCTGCTGGCCGGCGCTTGCGGCTTTGCCCTGTATATGGTCACCTTCAATATGGGCTGCCGGACGCTCAACTCGTCCACCTCCAGCGTCGTCATCGCAACGGCGCCGGTGGTGACGTCCGTCATGGCCCGCATTGTCTACAAGGAACGCCTGCGCCTGATGCAGTGGGCGGCAATCGGCGTCTGCTTTGCCGGCGTCGCCGTCTTGACGGTGCTGCGGGGCGGCCTGTCTTTCAGCATCGGCATCCTCTGGCTTCTGGCGGCCGTCGTCCTGCTGAGCATTTTCAATATCCTGCAGAGACGGCTGACAAAAACATACACCGCGATGCAGACCTCCGCCTGGGGCATATTTTTCGGTACGCTCCTGCTGGTGGTGTTTCTGCCCACCTCGGTACGGCAGGCAGCCGGCGCGCCGGGGATCCAGTGGGTCTATCTGCTCATTCTCGGCGTCGGCTCCAGCGCCGCGGCCTACTGCGCCTGGGCCGGGGCTTTCGCCCGGGCAAAGAACACGTC
>JAJUHI010000448.1 GCA_029267955.1 Sporobacter termitidis
CGCCGGGACAAGCTGGACGACGACATCGAATGGGTCTACAGCCTCTTCCCCCGCTTAAAGGAGCGCTCCTGGCAGCTGGGCGGCACCCTCTCCGGCGGCGAGCAGCAGATGCTGGCCGTGGGAAGGGCGCTGATGAGCCGCCCGAAGCTGATGATGATGGACGAGCCCTCCTTAGGCCTTGCGCCTCTGGTCGTCCGCGGCATCTTTGATATCATCCGCCAGGTCCACCAGCAGGGCATCACCATCCTGCTCATCGAGCAAAACGCCAACATGGCCCTCCAGACCGCCGACACCGGCTACGTCATGGAAACCGGCCGCATCACCCTCTCCGGGCCCGGCAAGGAACTGCTGGCAAACGACGCGGTCCGCGCTGCGTATCTGGGAGCTTAAAATAATACAAAAGCCGTCTGTGAAAACAGGCGGCTTTTTTGCGGCATAAATATGAAAACAGCCGGCTGCTATTGCAAACGCGGATGGCGACCGTCTTGGGGGCAGGGCGCGATTGGCCGGCTTGTTTTACGCCGCATTTATGCTATACTCAAGAAAAAACGCGGAACGGGCGGATGGTTGCCATGATCACAATTGACGAAATGCAGGCGCTGTTGGACGAGATTGTCTCGGAATTTCCGGAGGAATTTTTTAAAGAGCTCAACGGCGGGGTCATCCTACTGCCTGATGCGGTGATAGACGAGCTCAGCGCGCCTGACGACCCGCTTTACATCATGGGCGAATACCATTCCGGCGGCGGCATGGGCCGCTACATCGCCATTTATTACGGCTCCTTCGCCGCCGTCTTCGAGGGTTTGGAGGGCGACGAGCTGCTGGAGGAAGTGCGGGAGGAGCTGGCGGTTACCATCCGGCATGAGTTCCGGCACCATCTGGAGTCCCTGGCCGGGGCCGACGACCTGGAGCGGGAGGACGCGGCGTGGCTGGACGCGTATCTGGACGGTGAGGACGGCGACGATGAGGACGACGGGGAGATAGGGGTATGAGCAGAGAGGATTTTGCCGCGCGGCGGCCGGAAATCATCGGCGAGCGCACGCGCAGAAAATACGCCGTGCTGGTACCCATGCTGGAGAC
>JAJUHI010000449.1 GCA_029267955.1 Sporobacter termitidis
TATTTTTCTGTCGCAGTTTATTGGTGTGAATGCACCGTTCAACACGCTCGACGGGCTGGCGGGCTGGGCGGCAGCGATGGGCTATAAGGCGGTGCAGATCCCCTGTAACCATCCGGCTATTTTTGATGTGCAGAAAGCGGCGGAAAGCCAGACCTATTGTGATGACCTCACCGGCACGCTGGCGGAGCTCGGGCTGGTGATCAGCGAGCTGTCGACCCATCTGGAAGGCCAGCTTGTGGCGGTAAACCCGGTGTACAGTGACGCGTTTGACCACTTCGCCCCTGCAGCCGTACGCGGCAATGAGGCCGCCCGGCAGGCGTGGGCCACAGAAAAACTGAAACAGGCCGCCGTGGCCTCGGCGAGATTAGGCCTGAAAGCGCACGCCACCTTCTCCGGCTCGCTGGCCTGGCCGTTTTTCTACCCGTGGCCGCCGCATAACGAACAGCGTTTTCAGGAAGCGTTCGAAGAGCTGGCAAACCGCTGGCGGCCAATACTGGATACCTTCGACGAGCAGGGGGTGGACGTCTGCTTTGAGCTGCACCCGGGGGAAGATCTGCACGATGGAGTGACCTTTGAGCGTTTTCTGGCGCTTGTTGATAACCACCCGCGCTGCAACATTCTCTACGACCCAAGCCATATGCTGCTCCAGCAAATGGACTACCTGACCTTTATCGACATCTACCATGCGCGTATTAAAGCGTTTCACGTGAAGGATGCCGAGTTTCGCCCTAACGGGCGCAGCGGCGTGTACGGTGGCTACCAGCCGTGGCTCAACCGGGCCGGGCGGTTCCGCTCACTGGGGGACGGGCAGATCGACTTTAAGGGCATTTTCAGCAAGCTGACCCAGTACGACTACGACGGCTGGGCGGTGCTGGAGTGGGAGTGCTGCCTGAAGGATGGTGATACCGGCGCGAGGGAAGGCAGCGAGTTTATCCGCCGCCACATCATTCCGGTCTCCGGGCGCGCGTTTGATGATTTTGCCGCAGGGGGTAACGATGATTAACGTCGGCATTATCGGCAGCGGGTTTATCGGCCCGGCGCATATCGAGGCGCTTCGGCGTCTCGGGTTTGTGCA
>JAJUHI010000450.1 GCA_029267955.1 Sporobacter termitidis
CCTCCAGGTCCCGAAGACCTTTCCGGAATTTTTCTACGCCTGTGACGACCGGTATGAGAACAAGTATTTCGGGCTCTTCATGCGCATCATCCGTTATATCGGCGTGTTCATCTCCCTGACGGCAACCTCGTATTATCTGGCGGTTGCGGAATTTGCGCCGGACGTGTTGCCGGCCTCCTATATCGTGACCTTTGCCCAGATGCGCTCGAGAGCGCCGTTCCCGGCGGCTATTGCCGTTTTGTCGATTGAGTTCATTGTGGAGCTGATGCGGGAGTCGCTGATCCGGGTGCCCACAAAGATCGGCTCGGCCATCGGTATTGTGGGCGCGATCATCATCGGGCAGGCCGCCTCGGCCTCGGGCGTCTATTCTTCGCTGCTGCTGATTCTGGTTTCCATGGGGTTTCTGGCGTCCTTTGTGCTGCCGGACTTCATGCTGTCAAGCAGTATGCGGATTATTAAGTTTTTTGTCATCCTGTGCACCGCCTGCTTCGGCTTTTACGGCTTTTCCCTGGCGCTGCTTTTTATACTGGCGCTTCTCGTCTCCGACAACAGCTTCGGCATCCCGTATTTTGCGCCCTGGGCGCCCTTTAACAGGTATGATTTCAAACGGTCATTGATATTCGACAGGGCCGATTCGCCCGAAAGGCCCCGCTACTTGCAGAACAAGGATTCCACAAGAGTCCCCGGGGCCGATAAAAAGTGACGCTTGACGGCGGCGCCGGCGTCTAGACCGCCGTCATGGCCTCCAGCGCGCTGTCCACGTCCGGCTTGAAAAAGACGAGCCGGCCCCTGTTGCACTCGTAGATGAAGTCCCGGAGGCTTTTGCTGGTATAGGCTGAAAAATCCCCGACAACGGCAAACTTCATCTGATAATTGGAGCACTTTTGCAAAAACTCGCCGGCAATGCGGGTTTTCAGGTCGAAAAAGCCCTCGGGCAGGCTCTCCTTATAAACGATCAGGCCGCTGCAGTCGTGGGCGTAAACGGCCGTCGCCAATAAATCCAGCAGGTCCTGGGCCGCGGCGATTTTTACCGCGGCGTCTGCAAGGGCCACCTGCCGCCCGTTACGGCGTAAA
>JAJUHI010000451.1 GCA_029267955.1 Sporobacter termitidis
CGCCGGGCCGCCGCGCACAGGGGCATGACGCGGCGGGGGTGCAGCTGCGCCTTGTCCTCCAGCCGCCGCACCGCGCTGTCGCCGCCGAGGGCGAAGGTGTCCACAAAGACGCCCTTCACATGGGTCCGCCAGCCGCCGATCCGGATGCCCTCCTCGGCCATGACGGGCCGCCCGCCGCGGACAATGGACACGTCCGTCGTGGTGCCGCCCATATCGACGACGATATAGTCCTCCCGGCCGCAAAAGCTCCGCCCGGCCAGGACGCTGGCGGCGGGGCCCGACAAAATCGTCTCCACCGGCCGTTTAAGGGAGAGGCCGGCCGACATCAGGCTGCCGTCGCTCCGGACAACCATGACGGGGGCCTTGCAGCCTCGGGCGGCAAAATCGGACAGCGCCGCTTCGATAAACTCGCGCACGATGGGCAGAAGCCGCGCGTTGAGGAGGGCGGTGGCGCCGCGGGTGAGCACGTTCAGGTCGCTGGTCAGCTCGCTGGCGCACACCAGGGGGAGGCCGTACAGCTCCTCCGCCAGCTTTTTTATCCGGCGCTCGCAGGGGGCGCCGTTTGAGATGGCGTACAGCTCCGCCGCCGACAGGGCCTCCGCGTCGGCCATCCAGTCCCCCAGCTCCGCGATCACCGCGTCCCAGTCCGGCTCGTCGATAACGAGCCCGTCGGCGCTGCCGTGGGTGTCGATGCAGCGGACGCTGTCATATTTAAAGCCGTAGATCGCCTCGGCGTCAAACCGCCGGATAAACTCGTCCGTCAGGCCGAAGATCAAGAGCTTTGCCCTGCTGCCCTTGTTTTCAACACACGCATTGGTGGCCAGCGTCGTGGATAGGGAGATAATCGACGCCTGGCGAATATATTCCCGCGGGAGCATGTCCAGGGCGTTGCCGATGCCGACGGACAGGTTCTCCCGCGTCGTCAGCGCCTTCCCCTTGCCCAGGAGCGTCCCCGATTCAAAATCATAAGCAACCGCATCCGTGCAGGTACCGCCGGTGTCGATGCCGATGCCAATCTTCATATGCGATATCCCTTCATGTTGAGTTAATGAGGTTATTTTATGCCGCCCG
>JAJUHI010000452.1 GCA_029267955.1 Sporobacter termitidis
ACCACCGGCAAAAAATACAAAAGACACAGGCGTCATCATTGCCTGTGCCTTTTACATTTTTGGTGGAGATAAGCGGGATCGAACCGCTGACCTCTTGAACGCCATGGGGGTGTTATCGCGATGTTACCGCTTCCAGATCTCGCCCGTATCCAGCCCCCACATCCGGAACAGGTCGTCGTAAAACTGGGGCCGCGGGAAGTCGACGGCCATCTCCATGTGCAGCTGCCTGTACCCGAAGCCCATATCGGAAAGGCGCCTCAGCCCCGCCACCAGGTCGGAGAGCTTGTCCCCCGGCACCGACAGGATCATCTCGTCCTCGTCGGTCAGACCCCGCTCGTATTCGCCGGGGTCGGGCACGGTAATCTTATACTTGCCGTCCTTTAAAACCGGGATGGTGGAGTGGACGCAGGAATCCACGGAGTCAAACTGCGCCTCCAGCAGCGTGCCGGTTTTGTACTTGATGGACATCAGCGCGCTGCGCAGCTGGGCGGGCTTTAAGTAAACGAGGATGAAATCCGGGACAAAGTCGGCCGTGTCCAGAGGGGCCAGCGCCAACCCGATGTTGCTGCCGGGTGCCAGTCTCGGATAAGAGGTCTTGAAAAACGCCCGCGCCTTGTCCGGGTCCTCGATAAAATTCGCGGTGACGGCCAAATCGTGATAGTCCGTCCCCTCCTCGAAGGGGACAAGCCCGAACCCGATCAGCGGCCAGACGCACCAGTGGTCCTCCTTAAGAAGCGCCAGGCTCTTTCTCTGCCGCCGGACCATGGCAAAGGCCTGGCACAAGGCCAGGTGCATGCCCAAATCCCGCTTCGGGCGCTGGGCGCTCCTTGGTATATCCCCTTCCGTTTTCAACAGCTTGACCGCGATGGGCGCGTACCGCAGGATCAGCAGCTTCTCCAGCTCTTCCCCCAGCTTGTTGTATACATCGTATTCCGCCATTTTAGTGCTCCTTTCCCGCCGATTTTTGCCGCCTGTCGCAATCTTTGCAGTAGCCGTACATTTCAATCCGGTGCCCCAGGATGCGGAAATCGCTGTCGGTGAGGTCCGGCTCAAACTCCGCCATGGG
>JAJUHI010000453.1 GCA_029267955.1 Sporobacter termitidis
CGAAGCGCCTCGATATGCGCCGGGCCGATAAACCCGCTGCCGATAATGCCGACGTTAATCATCGTTACCCCCTGCGGCAAAATCATCAAACGCGCGCCCGGAGACCGGAATGATGTGGCGGCGAATAAACTCGCTGCCTTCCCTCGCGCCGGTATCACCATCCTTCAGGCAGCACTCCCACTCCAGCACCGCCCAGCCGTCGTAGTCGTACTGGGTCAGCTTGCTGAAGATGCCTTTGAAGTCGATCTGCCCGTCCCCCAGTGAGCGGAACCGCCCGGCCCGGTTGATCCACGGCTGGTAGCCACCGTAGACGCCGCTGCGCCCGTTGGGGCGAAACTCGGCATCCTTCACGTGAAACGCTTTAATACGCGCATGGTAGATGTCGATAAAGGTCAGGTAGTCCATCTGCTGGAGCAGCATATGGCTTGGGTCGTAGAGAATGTTGCAGCGCGGGTGGTTATCAACAAGCGCCAGAAAACGCTCAAAGGTCACTCCATCGTGCAGATCTTCCCCCGGATGCAGCTCAAAGCAGACGTTCACGCCCTGCTCGTCAAAGGCGTCCAGAATCGGGCGCCAGCGGGTTGCCAGTTCCTGGAACGCCGCCTGAAAACGCTGCTCATTGTGCGGCGGCCACGGGTAGAAAAACGGCCATGCCAGCGAGCCGGAGAAGGTGGCGTGCCCCTTCAGGCCTAATCTCGCCGAGGCCACAGCGGCCTGTTTCAGTTTTTCTGTGGCCCATGCCTGCCGGGCGGCGTCATTGCCGCGTACGGCTGCAGGGGCGAAGTGGTCAAACGCGTTACTGTACACCGGGTTTACCGCCACAAGCTGGCCTTCCAGATGGGTCGACAGCTCGCTGATCACCAGCCCGTGCTCCGCCAGCGTGCCAGTGATGTCATCACAATAGGTCTGGCTTTCAGCCGCTTTCTGCACATCAAAAATAGCCGGATGGTTACAGGGGATCTGCACCGCCTTATAGCCCATCGCTGCCGCCCAGCCCGCCAGCCCGTCGAGCGTGTTGAACGGTGCATTCACACCAATAAACTGCGACAGAAAAATA
>JAJUHI010000454.1 GCA_029267955.1 Sporobacter termitidis
GTCGGCTCCGCCCAGGCGGCGCCGGTGGCCTTCGCGTCGGTGGTGGCGGTCCATTTGAAGGTAATCTGATCGGCGGTGCTGGTGTTGGTTGTCGCGAGGCTGAGCCTGCCAATGTAGGACGCCGGGATAATGGCATTCGCCTTCAGCGCCGTATTGGCGGTGATGGCGTCATAGCCGTTGGCGGTATCCTTGGGCAGGTCGGTTGTCAGATAGAGGTACCCGTCATTTTTCGCCGGTATTTCGGTGATCTTGATATAGCTCAGGCTTAACGAGGCGGGCTCGTATTTGAAGTGGGACAGGGAGACGGGCCAGGCGCTGCCCTTATAAACCTTGGAGGTGGAAGTATACGGCTTGAGCGTCAGGGTGGGCGTTACAACAGTGATGGCGCCGGTGCCGGCGTCGGAGGTGCCCGCTTCGGTCGTCACCCACCAGTTGAAGGTTGCGGTCCCGTTCGCTTTGGCCTCAAAGGTCAGGCTGCCGAGCCTGCCGGCCGGTATGGCGGTTTTCGCCGTGATGGGGTCGACGCCCAGATACCAGGTGCCGTAAGCGGTGTTCGTCGGCTCGATTTCCACCGACAGCAGCGGCAGGCCGTACAGGTTCGCGCGGCCGGTGAAGAAGGAGGCGCCGATCGGCGTCACCGTGTCCCTGGCGACGGTTGTGGCGGCGGGAGAAAGGATCACCGGCCTGGTGGTGGTGGCGGTGATCGTCAGGACGACGTTGCCGATGGGGGTCGTAGTATCCGTACCGGCGTAGGCCGTCACGTCATAGGAGACCGTGCCCTCGGACGTTGCGACAAATACCAGCTGCCCCAGGGAGCTCATGGGCACGGGTGTGCCGAACTTGTAATTTTCCGCGCCCAGCATCAAGGCGCCGAAGGCGGGGTTGCTACCGGTGACCGATATGTAGCCCATGGCGTCGCCGTCGTTTCTTGTGTACTTGGAGGCGAGGTCAAGCCTTGTAAAGGGCAGGCTGCCCGGCCCCGGGATATCCGCCCGGATGGCGCCTGAAAAGGTCGGCGCAATCCGGTCGGCCCTTTTGATGTAGACGGTGTA
>JAJUHI010000455.1 GCA_029267955.1 Sporobacter termitidis
ACCCGTTCAATGTTGTACATAGACGACAGCACCAGAAACTGCGCCCGGAAGAGGTCGTCAACCGTCCAGTAGCTGACCCCGGCCAGGTTGTATTCGTCAATCAGCCCCAGCCGCGCCTGGATGCTGCGGGCGTCGTCAAACCAGACCTCATGGCGCCTGCCCTGGCTGTCGTAGTAGTTGAAGAATGGTGCCTGGCTGCGCTGGTCGAATTTAATCTCGGCGCCCACGTCGGCGGCCAGCTGGACGGCCTCCGTATTGGACAGCGGCCTGGCCGCCGTTCCCTGCACAAAGGGCAGCGTCCAGTCGTATCCGTAATTGGGCATGCCCATGAGGATTTTGTTGGAGGGCATTGCCGTTACGGCATAGTCTAAAACCCTTCTGACCTGGTCGATGGGCGCCACAGCCATGGCCGGCCCGTACAGATAGCCCCATTCGTAGGTCATGATGATGACGTTGTCCATCAGCTCCCCGTGCACCAGGTAGTCGTGGGCCTGATACAGCGTCCCGACCTGCGTTGCCGAAATTTTCGGCGCGACGCAGGACATGACGATGTAGCCCTGCTCATGGAGCGTCCGGGCGGCGCGGCGTAAAAACTGGTTGTAGCTCTCCCGGTCAAAGGGGTATATGTATTCAAAGTCAAAAATGACGCCGCGGTAATTTCTCTGGCTCAGCGCCGCCAGCATGTTGGTAAAGAACGTGTTCTGCACCGTCTCATTTGTCAGCAGCGCATGGGCAATGTCGCTGGAAAACCCCCCGCCGGGCTCGATGTTTGTCACAGTCATCATCGGCGCGACCCGGGCAGCCCGGGCGTCTGTTATCACCTGTTGGTCGTTAACGGGCGTAATGCCGCCGCCGGCATCGGCCTGCCAGGAGAAGACGCTGATGTAAGTCAGATAGGGGTAGGTCTGCTCCAGCGTGTTCTCCGGCGTGGTGACGGTGAAGCCGTTTACCTCCACATTGCCGCGGATGTTGTTGGGGAATGGTATCGTAATGGTCTGGCCCGCCGCAATCCGTGCCCTGTTCGTTATAGAGGGGTTTGCCGCCGCGAT
>JAJUHI010000456.1 GCA_029267955.1 Sporobacter termitidis
AACTTCTGCGACCCCTGGCCCGGCAAAAGGCACGCCAAGCGCCGGCTGACCTACGGCACCTTTCTTAAAACATACGCGGCGCTGTTGCGCCCCGGCGGCGAGATCCGGTTTAAAACCGACAACGACGAGCTGTTCGCGTTTTCTCTGGAGAGCTTTGCGCAGTGCGGGTTTGAAGTGGACGAGGTGACCTATAACCTGCACGAAAACGGGCCGGCGGGGATCATGACCGATTACGAGCAGAAATTCCACAGCCAGGGCGTTTTGATCAAGCGCTGCGTGGCGAGAATAAAAAAAGAGAACGAAAAAGCCTCTGAATAAAGGCAATGAGCGCCGGTTTGGCGCTATGGACGGATGGTACTTATGGGCAGGATACGATTTTTTTTAGCCTTATGGGCGGGCAAAGGCGCGCGGCTTGTACTGCGGCTGCTGCGGCGCAACGCCACTTATTTTCCCGGGCTTGTGGCGTTGAAGCTGTGCCCGGATTTTATGGGCCGCGTGGGGAAACCCCCGCTGATTGTCGCGGTGACCGGCTCCAACGGCAAAACCACGGTCTCAAACCTGTTAAACGACATTCTCACCGGGTATGGCCGCCGTGTGCTCAATAACCGGCTGGGCTCCAACGTGGCGGCGGGGATTGCCACCAGCCTGCTCCAGGGCTGCAATGTTTTCGGCAAATCCGCCTACGATATGGCCGTGCTGGAGGTGGACGAGCGCTCCTCGCACCGGATTTACCCCTATGTTAAGCCGGACTATCTCGTCGTCACGAACCTGTTTCGGGATTCGCCCATGCGCAACGCGCATCCCCAGTACATCGCCGAATTTATCGAAGCCGCCGTGCCGGCAAATACAAAGCTCATTTTAAACGCGGACGACCTGATCTCCTCCCGCATCTGTCCCAACAACCCCCGGGTCTATTTCGGCCTGGACCGGCTGGAGACGGACGTGACGGACTGCATCAACCGCATCAACGACATGCAGATTTGCCCCCTCTGCTGCGGGGAGCTTATTTATGAGTACCGCCGCTATCACCACATCGGCA
>JAJUHI010000457.1 GCA_029267955.1 Sporobacter termitidis
AGAGGACCGCGATGGCGTCGGCCGTGTTAAAATCGTCGTCCATGGCCTCAACAAAATGCTCGCGGAAGGCGGGCAGGCCGGAAACGACCGCTTCCTCTCCCGGCTTAAGGCTGTCCCCGTCGCCGTTTTCGCTAAGGAATATAAGATTGCTCCGGGCCGTTTTCAGGCGCTCCAGCGCGTTTTTGGCCTGCAGGAGTATATCCCCCGAGTAATTGAGTGGGCTCCTGTAGTGGCTCATCAGCATGAACATGCGGATGGTTTCGTATCCGTAAGCCTCGGCGGCTTCCCGGACGGTAAAGAAGTTGCCCAGGGATTTGGACATCTTTTTGTTGTCGATGCTGATAAAGCCGTTGTGCAGCCAGTACCGGACGAAGGGCGCGCCGCTGGCCCCTTCGGACTGGGCAATCTCGTTCTCGTGGTGGGGGAAGGTCAGATCCTGTCCGCCGCAGTGGATGTCAATGGTCTGTCCCAGGTATTTACCCGACATGGCCGAGCATTCGATATGCCAGCCGGGCCGCCCCGGCCCCCAGGGCGAGTCCCAGGACGGCTCGCCGGGCTTGGAGGCTTTCCACAACGCAAAATCCATGGGGCTTTCCTTGACGTCGCTGACGTCGACCCGGGCGCCGGCCCGGAGCTCCTCCAGCGGCTGGTGGGACAGCTTGCCGTAATTATCAAACCGCTCCGTCCGGTAATACACATCCCCTCCGGCAGCATACGCCAGCCCCTTGTCGATCAGCGTTTGAATCATCTGGATGATCTCGCCGATGTGCTCCGTGGCCCTTGGATGGAAGGTGGCCTCCCGCACGCCGAGGCCTTTGGCGTCGATGAAATATTCCGCCATGTATTTTTCCGCAATCGCTTCGCTGGTGGTCCCTTCCTCCCGGGCGCGGTTGATGATCTTGTCGTCCACGTCGGTAAAGTTCTGGACGAAGGTCACCTGATACCCCCGGTATTCAAAATACCGGCGCAAAACGTCAAACATGATGATCGGCCGGGCGTTGCCCACATGGATGTAGTTGTAAACCGTCGGGCCGCAGGC
>JAJUHI010000458.1 GCA_029267955.1 Sporobacter termitidis
AGGGGATACCATGTGGAATCTGGCCAAGCGGCATAAGACCACCGCAAAGCTCATCTTAAGTGCCAACGGGCTGGAAAACGAGGAGAACCTGGCCGCCGGCCAGCTGCTGATCATCCCGAAAAAGAGGTAGATAAAAATAAATAAAGAGAGAGCACAGCAAAACCGCGGTGAATGCCGCGGTTTTGCTGTTACTCATCATCATCCGCCGTTTTTCGACCCTTACCGCCGCCCGGTTTGAGGCTGGCGAGAGGGGAGAGGCGGGCCGCTTCCCGCAGCTTGTCGCTCTCCACGTGGGTGTAAATCTGCGTGGTGTTCAGGTGCTCGTGCCCCAAAAGCTCCTGCAGGGTGCGCACATCGACGCCGGAGCGCAGCATCAGCGTGGCCGCCGTGTGGCGCAGCTTGTGGGAGGAATATTTTTTGGCGTCCAGACCGGCGGCCGTCAGATGGGTTTTCACCAGATGGTGGATGGTGGACTTGGTGATCCGCGTCCGCCGGGAAGAGAGAAACAGGGCCCGGGTGTCAAGGGGTTTGATGTCCGCGCGGGCCTTCAGGTAGGCGTTGATGGCGTCGGCGCAGGCGTCGTTGATGTAGACGATGCGTTCCTTGTTGCCTTTGCCCGTCACCCGGATATGATCCTCGGCAATATCCTGCAAATCAAGGCCAGCCAGCTCCGAGATACGCAAGCCGCAGTTTAAAAACAGCGTCAGGATGCAGTAATCGCGCTCCCTGTGCTTACCGTCAACAGCGTGCAAAAGCTGCACGCTCTCGTCCAGGTTGAGATAGCGGGGAAGCGCCTTTAAGGTTTTCGGCGTGTCCAGGTCGAACACCGGGTTGACCTCCAGCTGCTTCGTTTTATCCGTCAGATAGCCGAAATAAGAACGGATGGTGGCGATTTTCCGCGCGCGGGACGTGGCGGACAGGCCCGTCTTCGACTGGCGGCTGTGGGTGTTCTTCGGGCGCTCCCGGGCAAGATAGGCCAGATATTCGTAGATATCCGACAGCGTGATGCTTTTGACAAAGTCCAGGTCAATGTCCCGG
>JAJUHI010000459.1 GCA_029267955.1 Sporobacter termitidis
CCCAGGCTGGCCGGCGGCTGGTTGCTGCGCTTTTTGCGAAGGCTCACGGTGATGAGCACCGCGATGGTGACAACGTACGGCAGAATCTCGTAAAAGGCGGGCGGGATGAACGCGACGGGGAAGTAGTAGCGCATGACGGACAGGGCGCCGAAGGCCAGGGCGCAGAGGATTGCCCGGGAGGGGTGCCAGGTGGCGAAGATGACAAGCGCCACCGACAGCCAGCCGTAGCCATTGATGCAGTTGTGCACCCAGACGCCGCCCACGCCGCTGGCGGAGTTCATCACGATATACAGACCGCCCAGACCCGTGATGCCGCCGCCGATGCAGGTGGCCAGGTATTTGTACCGGCTGACGTTGACGCCGGCGGCATCCGCCGCGGCGTGGTTTTCACCCACGGCGACGAGGTTGAGCCCGCGGCGGGTTTTGCCCAGAAACCACGCCAGAATAATCGCCACGGCAACGCTTAAATAGACGAGAAAGTTATACGAAAACAGCAGTCTGCCGATGACCGGGATGCGCGAGAGCGCCGGGAACAGCATGCCGTTAAAGCCGGCTTTCGTCACCTCGCTCACCGCCGCGTATCCGCCGGCGGAATTCCCGAGCAGCTCGCCCATGAAGTTGCCGAAGCCGACGCCGAAGATGGTCAGGGCAAGGCCCGTGACGTTTTGGTTGGCCCGGAGCGTGATGGTGATGACGCTGTAGACCAAAGCGCCCAGCGCCGCGCATAGAAAGGCGCAGACAATCCCTATAAGCACAGACACCCAGGCCACGGGTACAGCCACGGCCTGCTCGTAATAATAGGAGCCGGCCAGGCCCGCGATGCCGCCCATGAACATCATGCCCTCCACGCCCAGGTTGAGGTTGCCGGATTTCTCCGTCAGGGTTTCGCCCAGGGTGCCGAACAGGAGCGGGCAGGCCGCCAGCACGGCGGCGATCAGAAAGCTTTGGATATCAGTCATTGGGCACCTCGATTCTGCGTCTGGAGCGGAGGATTACTTTATAGTTGATAAAGAACTCGCAGCCGAGCATGAAAAACAG
>JAJUHI010000460.1 GCA_029267955.1 Sporobacter termitidis
AGGCTGCCGATGATCCTGAGCTTCTCGCTGCTGGCTGTTGAGCTGATCATATCCTTTGTGTCGCCGCTGATTATGTCGGTGACCATTGATTCGGTTCTGGGCACGAGTCCGCTCAGCGCGCCTTGGTACTTTGCCTGGCTCGTCCGCGCCGCCGGCGGGCTGGAGAATATCCGGCAAAACATCTGGATCGTGGCCGCCGGGCTGCTGGGCCTCCAGCTTATTCTGGGCGTTGTCAGCTACATACGCGCCAAATGCAACAACCACGCCGGCGAGGGCGTCGTCAAGGCCCTGCGCGACAGGCTGTACGCCCATATCCAGCGCCTGCCCTTCGCCTGGCACGCAAACGCCCAGACGGGCGATATCATCCAGCGGGCCACAAACGATCTGGGCACCATCCGCATCTTTGTCATCAACATGATGCTGGAGCTTATCCGCACCATCCTGATGGTGTTTGTGGGCCTGTTCGTGATGTTCTCCGTAAACGTCCCGCTGACGCTTATAACCCTGCTTCTCGTCATCCCCGTGGTGGTGTTTTCCATCCTGTTTTTCAACAAAATCGGCAAGCTGACGACAGAGCAGGAGGAGGCCGAGGGCCGGCTGTTTACGGTCATTCAGGAAAACCTGACCGGGACGCGGGTCGTCCGCGCCTTCGGGCGCCAGGCCCACGAGATGGAAAAGTTCGATAAGGAAAACGAGGAGAACAGGCGCCGCACCCTGAAGGTCATCCGGGCCTTTGCCAGCCTCTGGACAACGCTGGACGGCTTGTGCGGCCTGGAGATCGCCGCGATCATGATTCTCGGCATCGTGCTGGCCGTCGGCGGAAATCTGTCCATCGGCGAGTTTACCGCCTTTACCTCCTATGTGTTTCTGTTCTTCTGGCCCATCAGGGGCTTTGGGCGCACCCTCAACCACACCAGCAGGACCCTTGTGGCCGCCGGCCGTATAGAAGAAATCTTCAACGCCGAGGAGGAAGAGGACCTGGACCAGGGGCTCGCCCCCGATCTTAGCGGCGATATCCGCTTTGAGAACGTTCA
>JAJUHI010000461.1 GCA_029267955.1 Sporobacter termitidis
AGGTGGCAAAGGCGTCGCGACGGCCTTTGGTGCCATCGCGCCCATCGGCTGGGATCTCACCGGCGTAATGGCAGGCACCTGGCTGCTGACTATTCTTCTGAGCGGCTATTCGTCGCTGGGCGCCATCGTCAGCGCGCTGATTGCCCCGTTCTATGTCTGGTGGTTTAAACCCCAGTTCACCTTCCCGGTGTCGATGCTCTCCTGCCTTATCCTGCTGCGTCATCACGATAATATTCAGCGTCTGTGGCGACGTCAGGAGACGAAAATCTGGGCGCGGTTAAAGCGGAAGAAGAGAGAGACGCGGTAGGGTTTTATTTACTTTTAGTGGAATTGTTCCGTTCACTTTATGACCAACAGAATATGACGTTCCGGAACCCGTGAACGTGATAAGGGGGCCACCGCGGCCCCCTTATCAATCCCCGCGGCCCCGCGACGAAATCGGTGCTTCGCACTGCGCTCACCTCACGACCCGCTGCCTGCGGTCGGCTCAACTCGACATCCTGTCTCGATTCGCCTCTGGCCGCCATCCCTGGCGTCCAGCCCTTGTCATCCGGTCTCCGGTTCGCCGATTTCAGCGGGGACTCAACACCCGTGCCACATTCAAACTGCTGAGAAGGTTGAGGAAACGCCTGATCCGGCTGAAAATCGCTGAGGCGTTGACCGCAGGCCGGGGCAAGGCGCATGGATGCGCCAAGAGGGCGTGACCTACATGGATGTAGGATCACGCCCGACCCGATAGCCGGAGGGAATAAGCCGAAGGGACCGCGCAGCGGCGATTTTCTTTGCCGGGAGCCGGGATTGTTAAGGGGGCGGCGGGAGCCCCCTTAACACGTTCACCGCAGCGGGATACCCATAAAGCAGAAAAGCCATAGTGAACGGAACCCTTCCACCACAGCCCCAAAATACAGGCCCCCATCCATAAGCGACTCATATGACAGCCTTCATTTCCGCCAGGGCATACTGAAACGTATCTCCCGGGCGCGCGAATGGAAGCACCATGTTAGCAACTCAGGTCACTGATAGTTCGTACAA
>JAJUHI010000462.1 GCA_029267955.1 Sporobacter termitidis
AAAAATCGCGTTGTCGTTTATCGCCTTTACCATCGGCTGCGAGTTTAAAATCAGCTATTTCAAGCGCGTGGGTTTAACGCCCATCGTCATCGCCATATGCGAGGCTCTGGTTGCTGTTTTCGTTGTACAGGCCGTTTTAATAGCCGCCGGCTTTAACACGCCCTTTGCCATTGTCCTGGGCGCCATCGCCGCAGCGACGGCGCCTGCCGCCACCATCATGGTGGTCAAGCAGTACCGGGCGAAAGGGCCCGTTACAGAAACCCTGCTGAGCGTCGTCGCGCTGGACGACGCCGTGGCCCTCATTGCCTTCGGCTTCGCCGTCACCATCGCCAAAGCCATTGCGGGCGGCGGCAGTGGCGCCCTCCTGCTTTCCGTACTCAAGTCCTTCGGCGAAATCCTGCTGGCGCTGGCCATCGGCGCCGCGGCCGGCGCCGTTTTAAAGCTGCCGCTCAAGTTCTTTAAAAAATCGGGCAACCGGATTATTATCATGTGCAGCTTCGTCTTTCTGTCCAGCGGCGCTGCCGCGCTGGCCGGCGTTTCCGAGCTTTTGGCCTGCATGGCCACAGGGGCCGTGTTTTGCAACATTTCCTCGGAGAGCGACGAGATCGCCAAGCTGGCGGACCTGATCACACCGCCCATATTCCTGCTGTTTTTCGCAGTTTCCGGAGCTGAGCTGGATGTTACCCTCATCCCGTCAATCGGCGTTGTGGGCATCCTCTATGTGGTCTTCCGGGTTGTCGGAAAGATGGGCGGCGCTTATCTGGGCGGCAAAATCATGAAAGCGCCGAAAACCGTCAACCGTTATCTGGGGCCCGCGCTGATCCCCCAGGCCGGCGTGGCAATCGGCCTTGTCGCCGTGTCGCAGGCGGTGGTGCCGGATTTCGCCCCGCAGCTGCGCGCCGTCATCCTCTGCGGCACCTTCATTTATGAGATCATCGGCCCGGTCGTCACAAAGATATCCCTTGTCAAAGCCGGCGAAATTGACGACGGCAGAAAGCCCGCCGCTCCCGCGAAAAACGGGTGATA
>JAJUHI010000463.1 GCA_029267955.1 Sporobacter termitidis
ACCGGGCCGTTGCCCACGGCGGCGGTGGTTTCGGCGTTGCCGTCCACCCGGATTTTGATCATGGCGTTGGAATTCATCTCGCCGTCCGGCTCCGGCCATTCGCTGGTGGCCTTGTACAGGTCCAGCGTGAAATGGGGCTTGAACTTGCCGATGATGCGCTTGACAAGCAGCTCAAAGCTGGCTTCGGCGGCCTCAAACTGATACCCCTCGTGCTCAAGCTCCTTGAGCTTTTCCAGGATTGCCGCCGTTTCCGGGCTGTCCTTATGGAGCTCGGGCGCAATATCCTTTACCTTTAACAACACCGCCTTTTTGCCGGAGACCTCTGACAGCAGGAATTTGCGGCGGTTGCCCACCAGAGCCGGGTCGATGTGCTCAAAGGAGCGGGACAGCTTGTCGACGCCGTCGATGTGCATGCCCCCCTTGTGAGCAAAAGCGCTCTCGCCCACGTACGGCTTGTTGTTCGGGACCGGGATGTTGGCAATCTCCGACAGCTTGATTTCCGTCTGGCTGAGCTTGTCAAGGCTGCCGGCGATGCACTCGTGGCCGGCCTTGAGCTGGAGGTTGGGGATGATAACGGACAGGTCCGCGTTGCCGCAGCGCTCGCCGATGCCCATAAAGGTGCCCTGGACGTGGCACGCGCCGGCCTCGACGGCCATCATGGAGTTTGCCACCGCGCAACCGGTGTCGTTATGGCAGTGGATCCCCAGGCGCATCCCGGGGAACTTCTCGGCGACGGCCCGGACGGTCTTGTAAATCTGCATGGGCAGCGTGCCGCCGTTGGTGTCGCACAGCACCAGTACGTCCGCGCCGCCCTCGGCCGCCGCGCCGAGGACGCTGAGGGCGTACTCGGGGTTGTTGGCGTAGCCGTCGAAGAAGTGCTCCGCGTCAAAGATGACCTCCTTGCCCTTGTGCTTAAAAAACCGGACCGTTTCACGGACGCAGTTGAGGTTTTCTTCCAGGGTGGTGTTCAGGATCTCAAGGGCGTGCAGGTCCCAGGACTTGCCGAAAATGGCGATGGTGCCG
>JAJUHI010000464.1 GCA_029267955.1 Sporobacter termitidis
GCCGGTATTTCGCCGAAATCTGGGCATGATGATTGAATGTAACTTGCACAATCTATATAATGGAATCCGGCAACCCATTTATGGAAAAATCACAGAATTGGAGAGGGGTATTATGCTAACAAGACTGAATTTGACCATCAACGGCGTCCCCAGGCCTGTCATCTGCAACCCCGAGAAGGACAACCTGGCCGTTGTCCTGCGGCGGATGGGCCTCACCGGCACAAAAATCGGCTGCGGCACCGGCTTGTGCGGCGCCTGCTCGGTTATTCTGGACGGCGAGGTCGTCAGGGCCTGCGTCCGGAAGATGAAAACCGTACCCGAGTACAGCGAGATCATCACCATTGAGGGCATCGGTACGCCCCAGCACCTGCACCCCCTGCAGCAGGCCTGGATCACCTACGGCGGCGTCCAGTGCGGTTTCTGCTCGCCGGGGTTTATCGTGTCGGCCTACGGCCTTCTCCTGAAAAACAAGAACCCCACCCGGGAAGAGGTCCGCGAATGGTTCAGGCGGCACCGGAACGTGTGCCGCTGCACGGGCTACAAGCCGCTGGTGGACGCCGTTATGGCGGCGGCCAAGGTCATGCGCGGCGAAGCCTCCGTAGCGGACATCACTTTCGACCCCGCCGCCCACAAGGATTATTACGGCAGCCAGCTGCCCCGGCCGGTCGCCCTGCCCAAGGTCACGGGCCTTGCCGACTACGGCGACGACCTGAAGCTCAAGATGCCGGAGGGCACCGTCCACCTGGCCGTGGTCCTCTCCGAGGTCCATCACGCCAAGATCGTCAGCATCGACACGTCGGAGGCTGAGAAAATGCCCGGCGTCATTAAAGTCATGACCGCCAAGGACGTCAAGGGCACAAACAGCCTGCCGGTGCCGCAGATTCATCCCCGCATGAAGGCCAAGGGCGTTCTGGAGTTCCCCGTCATCTGCGGCAAAAAGATCAACCGCCGCGGCGACGTGGTCGCCCTGGTCGCCGCCGACACGGAGGAGCACGCCAGGGAGGCTGCCAAAAAGGTCA
>JAJUHI010000465.1 GCA_029267955.1 Sporobacter termitidis
CTGGAGGCGTATCTGGGGTACGGCAACATCAACGACGCCGTCCTGGTCGGCGTCGGCCAGCTGGGCCGGGCGCTTTTAACCTACAAGGGCTTTGATACATACGGCTTGAACATCGTCGTCGGCTTCGACATCGACGAGAACGTCATCGGTACGGATATCGGCGGGAAAAAGGTCCTGCCCCTTGAAAAGCTCGCCAGCCTGTGTCAGCGCATGCACATCAATATCGGCATCATCACCGTGCCGGAGGAGGCGGCCCAGTCCGTCTGCGATCTGATGATCGAGGCCGGCATCCAGGCCATCTGGAACTTTGCCCCCGTGCAGCTGGAGGTCCCGCCGGACATCCTGGTGCAGAACGAAAACATGGCCTCGTCCCTTGCGGTCCTGTCCAAGCACCTGAAGAAGAAAATCAGAGAAACAGAAAAATAACGGCTTACCAATCCCAGCCGGCGGCGCTAGGAGGTTTTACGATGACAAAGCCAGAAACACCGCAGGCATCCGCCGATACGGCGCATGCCATCTCCCTGGAGATCTGCTTCGGCACCAGCTGTTTTCTGCGCGGCGCGCAGGACCTGTACGCGGAGCTGATGGCCTACGTTAAAAACCGCGGCATTGAGGCGCGGACAACGTTTACTGTGTCCTTCTGCGGCGAAGCGTGCGCGAAGGGCCCGGTGCTGTCCGTCAACGGCCGGCGGATCGAACACTGCACGATTGAAAAAGCCGTGCAGGAGATTGAAAAAATCATCTGACACCGCCAGAAAGGAAATGGGTCATGTCTTCACAAGAACGCAGCGCCCCATCCAGCGAGCAGCAGAATACCGTCTATACCGTCACCGCCAACTGTCAGGACTGCTACCGGTGCGTCCGGGTGTGCCCCGTGAAGGCCATCAGCGTCCGGGACGGGCAGGCCTGCATCGAAGACGAGCTTTGCATCAAATGCGGCACCTGCGTCCGGGAATGCCCGCAGCACGCCAAAACGATCCGCTCCAGCCTGTACGCCGTCAAGGAGCTGCTGGCTTCC
>JAJUHI010000466.1 GCA_029267955.1 Sporobacter termitidis
ATAAGCTCCCGCCCACTGGGGCCGAAAAATACCGTGTGCCGGTACCGAACCACCCGCGATCTGACGCTTAACCCGCTGGCGATAGAGGAGGCGGTGATGATGGCAGAGCCGGACGGACGTTCGGCCCTGCGGCTACGATTCGCCTGTAGCGAGCTGGCGGACTGGTCGCAGACCGATCTCCGCCGCCTGCCGCTGTACCTGGGGGAAGACGCCGTTACCGGCAGCGCTCTTCATCTGTGGCTGACCCGACGCCAGGCCGCGATGTACCTGCGTCTGCCAGGGCAGGCGGAGCGGGTAAGTCTGGACGGCTATTTTTTGCCGGGGGGATTTAGCGAGGAGGATCGTTTATGGCCGAAGGGGGAGAGCGCTTTCAGTGGCTATCAGCTGTTGCTCGAGTACTTCACCTTTCGCGAAAAATTTATGTTCGTGCAGCTAAATGGCCTGGAAAACATCACCCTACCGGCGGGGATAGCGCATTTCACGCTTGAAGTGGTGTTCAGCGAGGTCTGGCAAAGCGATTTGCCCGTCAGCGCAAGCAGCCTGCGCCTGCATTGTGTGCCGGTGATTAACCTGTTTACCCTCGAGGCTGACCCGTTGACCATCAGCGGGCTGGAGAGCGAATACCTCCTGCGTCCGAAGCGCCTGCAGGACGGGCATACCGAAATCTATTCTGTTGACAGCGTGACCGGCTCCGGGCGCACCGGGGAGGCACGCTATGTGCCTTTCACCCGCTTTCGTCACCAGGGCGGGATGATGCGTCGCCATGCGCCGGAACGCTACTACCACACCCGCGTCAAGCGGGGCGTCACCGGCATGCACGATACCTGGCTTATCCTCGGCGGGCAACAATGGGAGGCCGACCGGGCGCTGGAGCGGGAAACGGTCTCCTTGCGCATCACCGGCACTAACGGCCAGCTGCCGCGCCGGGCGCTACAGAGCACGCTGCTGGATCGCTGTGAGTCGATATCAGCCACGCCGCTTACCGTCCGTAATCTCTGTAAACCCACGCTGCC
>JAJUHI010000467.1 GCA_029267955.1 Sporobacter termitidis
CGTCCAGCCCCGCCTTCTCCAAAATCCCGATGGCCCGCTGGGCGGCCTTCATCCCCGCCCCGTCGGCATCGTAGGCGATGACGACCTGCTGGGTGTACCGGGATAATAGCCGCGCCTGCTCCTCCGTCAGCGACGTGCCCAGGGAGGCCACCGCCCCGTCGAAGCCGGCCTGATGGAGCGCGACGACGTCAATGTTGCCTTCCGTCAGGATCAGCATCCCGGTCTTCGTCTTTTTGGCGAGATTGAGTGCAAAAAGGTTCCGGCTTTTTTCAAAAACGATCGTTTCGGGCGAGTTCAGGTATTTCGGCTCCCCGTCCCCGAGGATACGCCCCGAAAAGCCGATGACGCTGCCCCGCACGTCGATAACGGGGAACATGAGCCTGTTTCTGAAGGTGTCGTAAACCATCGCCTCGTTCTTCCGGCTGACTTTGATAAAGCCGCCCTCCAGCAGTTCCTGCCTTGTGTACCCCTTCTTCGTCATGGCGTCGTACAGCGCCGTCCAGGAATCGGGGGCGGCGCCCAGGCCGAAGCGCGTCACCATGGCCTTTGAAATGCCGCGCTTGTTAATATACTGTATGGCCGCCTGCCCCTGAGGGGTGTGCAGGACAGAATAAAAAAAACGCGCCGCGTCCTTATTCAGCTGCAGGAGACGCGCCCTTTTGCTTTGCGCCTCCCTGGAGGACTTGTCGTCCGGCACCGTCAGCCCGGCGCGCCGGGCCAGGAAATGGACGGCGTCCGGAAAGGTGAGGTTCTCGATTTCCATGATGAAATTGATCACCCCGCCGCCCTTGCCGCAGCCGAAGCAGTGATAAATCTGCTTGTCGAGGCTGACGGAAAAGGACGGGGTCTTCTCGCTGTGGAAGGGGCACAGTCCGAACAGGTTATTCCCGCTTTTTTTCGACAAACGGACATAACCGCCGACAACGTCCGCGATATCGTTTTTCTTAATCAGCTCGTCGATAAACAGCTCAGGAAACGCCACGTGTTGACCGTTCCTTTCTTTCGTA
>JAJUHI010000468.1 GCA_029267955.1 Sporobacter termitidis
AACGCAGCAGATATACATCCAGAACATGAGGATGATAAAGGACGCCAGGGACCCGTACACCAGCGGATACTTGGCCGACAGGGAGATGAGCTTGGAGAAGATGATGCTCACGGACACCAGCAGCACCGAGGCCACCGCCGCCCCCGGCATCCGCCGGACCCGCTGGCTCTCCCGGGGCGCCGTCAGCTGATAAACGAGGAAAATGATCATGAGCAACAGCACAAACAGCAGCGCAAAGCGCACCCACTGCCAGAGGTCGAACAGGGGGCTGCCGAAGTGCCGCTGTAAAATGCCGATCAGCCATTCGCCCGAGAGGATGACTAAAGCGGAAATATAAATAACGGCGATAAAGCCCACGGAGATGACAAAGCTGTACAGCGTCGCCCAAAAGCCCTGATAGCGCGATTTCCCCTGAATATCGGCCATGATTTTGATGAACGTGCGGAACACCGTGGACGAGGACGTCAGCGTCACAACGACGCCGATCAGGAGCATAAACGAGGTCTGGTGGCCGCCCACATAATCCATATAATCCGCAATAACCTTCAAAACGTCCGCCGGCAGAATCTCCGCCCAGATCCTGTACTGGTTCTCATTGAAGACATTCAGGCTGGACAGTATGGCGTAAACGACAATCAGCAGCGGAAAGATGGACATGGTGATGTGATAGGACATCGCCGCCGCGCTGCGGGGCACGCGGTGCTTGACGTAGATCAGAAACATGCTGCGGGCTGCTTCTTTGAGCCTTGCCATTTCTCATCATCCTTCAGACAAAAGGCGGGACGGGCAACGCTTTTTGCCCGTCCCCTGCCCAGACCGGCGCCGCCTGCAACGGCGTCGGCGTTATTTCGCGTTGAAGATTTTGCAAATCGTGTCGAAGGGATCTTCCTCCGGCTCCGGCGGGGTCTCCGGCTTTGTCTCGGCTTCCTTCTTCTCCACCGCCTCGGTAAACAGGCCGGCGCCTGTCTTTTCGCCCCCGGCAAAGGACCCGGGCGCTTCGTCAAACC
>JAJUHI010000469.1 GCA_029267955.1 Sporobacter termitidis
ATAATAATGCTAATGGTTTCACTCATCGTGCCGATATACAAAATAAGAAGCAGTTTTTTTGGTGGGGTGCCCTATGCCGATTCTCGAGGACTATTACGCCATCCTTCAGGTCCATTACCTGGCGGAGCCTGAGGTTATCGAGAGCGCGTACCGTCGGCTGGCACGGAAATACCACCCTGATGTCAACAAGAGCCCCGGCGCGGAAAGCCGGATGAAGAAAATCAACGAGGCCTATGAAACCCTCAGCGACCAGGCCAAAAGGCGCGCGTATGACGCGGCCCGGGCCGGTTTTCTCCGCCCGCCGCGGCCGTCGCCGCCGCCGGGCCCGGCCGCCTACAATCCCCCGCCGGAAAAAGAGCCGGAAATCACCTGTCCGCCCCAGGCTTTAAAAGCGCTGGAGGATTACTTTGGCCGGATCAAAGCGCGCGATTTCCCGGGCGCCTACGAGCTGGTCAGCGACCCGGACAAGCAGAACATCACCCTGGACGACTTTGTCAAGTGGCAAAGCGGCGTCTCCCGCGTCTTCAGCCTGCGGGAATATTCCTTCACACCCAAAAAGACGGCCGCCTTTGTCCGGCTGGGCGGACACGTTTTTGACGAGGCAATCGACCTGGAGGTCTCCACCGTCGAGGAGAATACCGTCATGGGCCGCGTCGAGAAGGACACGCTCACCAAAAAGGTGGTGCTCGAGCACGGCGTCTGGCGGGTATACGTGGGCTATGAGGATATAAACCCCTATATCACAAGGTTTGAAGAGCTCAGCGCCCTGTTGGACGCGAAATACGCCATCAGCGACTTCATGGCCCAGTACGAACGGAAGGACAGCGGCACCGGGCTCTACAACCGGAAGGGCTTTTCGGAGGCGGCCCAGCGGGAGATCTGGCGGTTTGAGCGGTACGGCAGCGTCTTTTCTCTCATGCTGATTGAAATCACGCCGGGCAGGGGCCGCCGCTTCAGCCCGGACCTTGTCCAGCATATCGCCCAGTGGGCCGGCAAAATC